>CAZXRT010000071.1:0-8607 GCA_964642535.1 uncultured Methanospirillum sp. | reverse complement strand
AGTCAGACATCGTACTATCCAAGTGATTACTATATTACCAAAGGAGAAACCCATCCGCTCTACCAGATGCCGGTCTATCCACTGCCCTGGAGTCTGTATTACTGCAAGACAACTCCATCTGAAGTAGTGCGGCTAGGGAAACTGAACTGTATTGATCCTGACAGTCCTCAGGTTGAGGTCCCTACCGGGCTTTTTATCAGGCCGATGCCGATCTTCTCCCTGTATGATACACGGCTCTACGGACCAGAAGGACAACCCATCGAGAACAACCCGGCTTATCACATGTACAGCCTGGCAGGAAAAGTCAGTGCTCCCGCCATGAAGGTTGACCCGGGATTTGATGCCTCACACATACGGGTCAGCAGGATGGGGGACTATGATGCCGGCCTTCTCCTCTCTGCTGCTGATGATAAGAATCTTCGGGCCGGAGCAGATCCCGGAGCATCCCTTGCAATCGACCTGGTCAGGGGAAGTCCGTATGTTCACCTCTCTCTTCAGAAGATCCCGTCCCTGAACCTCTCATTGTGGCATGGATCCCAGATATCGCATGAATCCCGGTCAGTTACCGTTGGAGGAAAGGATATCTCATGCGAGATTATCACCACTCCGTTCAAGAGCTGGGGGGCACCTGGACCGAATATCAACTGGACCATGAATACCTACTGGCAGAACCAGACCGTGATATTCTTCTATCCAAAAGGGTCAGCGACATATTCGCAGCTTTCCCGTGATCCGATCTACCAGACAACAGGTGAGAAATCATGGCTCTTTAACCGTACAGATGTAGCATTCACCTTTACCGCTCATACCGGTCCGAACTACCTGGTGATGGCAACGGTTCCATCTCCCGAGTTCACTGATTCAGCTACTCTGCAGACCCTGGCAGCAGCAGCATTCCGGTATCCAACCGGATCCTCCGTTACCTACCAGTACTCACCCGAATCAGGAGCAGTGCAGGCAACTTATGCCCTGCAGACAGCAGATCCCCTCCAGATAGGGGGGACACCGATTCAGGGACTTCTCCCCCTCCATTATGGGGCGTTCTTCAGCAAACCATCAGTACTGACCACGGCCCCGAACTGGGTACAGAACGGAAACGGAGCGGTGATGGTCACCGACTCCATTCTTGGAGACATCAAATACCTGAAGGGGGCAACGTTCACCTGCACCTATCAGTACCCGGGAATTCTCCCCCATATCCCCTCTCTGCCCGCCGGTGATACCGAGGGAAGGGCTACGTTGGCTAAATGGCTGAAAAATGCTGAGGAAGAGACAGGGAGTATAGCGAACACTAATTATCAGTACACCTTACTGGACGTGGAAAACGGGAAGGCCAGTTATGATGCAGGAAAACTGATCTGGAGCACGACAAACCTGTATCGTGCGGCTCAGGGGGTGGATACCAGGATCTCGGCAAACACCCTGGATTCAGCAAAACGAAGTATATCGCTCTTCTTCGCCGATACCCCGAAGATTATCACCGCCAAGAAGAACGGACAGGCCCCGTATTATGCATACTATGATCAAAATGCTGCAACCATCATTCTCTATCCTGCCGGGGTAAGCAAGGGACCATTCCCCAATGATCAGAAGTTTCAGCCCTGGGACGGGTATGGAACTGCCACCGTTCTGAACGACCACCATTATACCTGGGGATATTTCATCAGTGCAGCAGCAGAGATCGCATTTGATAACACTACGTGGATGGAAGAACACAAGGATGTCATCAATCAGCTCGTATATGATGTGGCCTACAGCGGATCAGGCTCAACGGGAGCGAATAATTTCAAGTATCCGAAGATGCGGATGTGGGATCCCTATATCGGGCACTGTGAAGCTGTCGGAATGATCGGAGAGTATTCAACCGGGAACAACGACGAATCGATATCAGAAGAGATCCATTTCTGGGCAGGAGTAATCCGGTGGGGGTCAGCATCAAACCAGAAAGAGATCGAGACGCTCGGGATTCAGCATTATACCCAGGCAGTGTATGCCTATTACACCTTCTGGCGTGATTACTTCCATAACTACCCGAAACTCTGGGACAAATACAAAGGGAAAGACTTTGATCCCGTCTGGCTTTCAAAAGGATACGCTCCGCAGATATGGGACGGAATGGTTAAATCATCACTGTTCTTCAACAGCCACCCTGCTGCAACCATGGGAATCAGTATTGTACCCATGACCGGGGCTTCCTTCTATCATGCCATGGATACCACCTGGATCAGCTCCCTTATCACCCAATATCACGCGTACGTAGCCAAATATAAAGACGATCCATTAAAACCACAGGGCAAGGTCTGGCAGGATCCCACATCACCCTGGAGCGGAGTTTTGGGAAATTATGCATTATTGTCATGCTGGTATGCACTTGCAGACCCCGCACAGGCACTCTCAAAGTTCTTCTGGCTTACCCCTGAAGAAGGCAAAAAGGTCGATCCTACCTACCAGACAAAACCGGAGAATTTGCTCGCCGGTGCAAGCGGTGGTATCACTCCTGCGGAGACCTACCACTTTATCAGGTTCCTTCAGGATTACGGGACTCCTAATCCGTTGTATGCACACGCAACCAACACCCCGTATTTCATGACCTTTGAAAAAGACGGAGGGAGGACCTATGTCGGATATAACCCGACAGGACAGGCCATGAACATCACCTTCAGTGATAACACGGTGATCAGAAATGTCCAGCCACACCAGTTCGGATTTTATCCGTACGGATTCCCCGGGACCTTACAGGCATCCTTTACGGCATCTCCCCTTTCAGGATCCCCACCGCTGACCGTGACATTCACCGACACCTCTCGTGGACAGATCTCCGGCTGGTCCTGGGACTTTGGAGACAAAACAACCTCTGACCTCCAGAACCCGGTTCACACTTTTACGAATGAGGGGAATTATCCGGTTACCCTGACCGTGACCGGTCCCGGATCAAAGACCAGTACCACCACGCAGACAATTCGTGTTATATCATCAGGACAACTCCCGGGCAACTTCTCCATCAGTACCCTGCACAATACCGGAAATGGTGAGGTTACCACCGGGCTTTCTCCTTCTCTTGCTATCAGCACCGCAGGAGTATCTCATGTATCCTTCTTCAGTGCCAATGCAGCCCGTCCCTGGAAGAACGGGATACAGGGGCATATCGGGTATGAACGGATAGAGTTCACCCAGGGACACCTGAACATCACAAAACAGGTGGAGGCTGTTCCACTCACGTATAACGAGTACCCGGGACAGGGAGTCCCCGAATGGGGGCGGGCATCACTGGTCCTGGATCAGAGTGGAACACCTCTTCTATCATATATCGATCAGACAACGAATCAACCCCAGAAACTTGGTATTGCATGGATGGAGGGAGATTCGTGGACAGTGAAACCCGGCCAGGAAGTAGGGTACGGCTGGACCCCGTCGGTAGCCATCACCAAGGACGGGGTTCCGGGATTCGCATTTGTCTCAGCGAGTGTGAATGGACCGTGCTATGGATTCCAGCCACCCGAATCAAATTACAAAACGAAAGATCTGGGAGTTGTCTACATCGAGGGTCCGGGAGCGGGAAAGCCAACTCCCGAAACCCGGGATGTGACGCTTCTTTATTCAGCCAAAGATCAGAGTTCCCATGCCGTATATTACAACACGACAAAGAGTGAGATTCGGCATGCATGGGCGACAAATCCCCTCTCTACCGCCGAGTGGACAAAGGAAGTTGTTCAGTCAGGAGTCACCGCCGGGGAGGTCTGTGCGGCATATGATACCGAAACAAATACACTCGGTATTGCCTGGTACGACAAGACTGCAAAGAAACTGATGCTGATTGAAAAGACACTGACTAACTCTTCGTGGGGTACCCCGCAGGTGATTGATACGCCGACCGATGCCACCTGTTCACTGGGATACGGACCAGCGACCGGAGTGCTTCCCGGCCCTGGTATCAGTTATTATGATGGAACAGATCACGAACTCAGGTTTGCATGGCGGGAAGGCGGGAAATGGTATCATGTCACCGTTGATTCAGGCGGGGCAGGATCAGTCAGTTCTCTTGCCTATGGGACAAGCGGCTATCCTCACATCGCCTACCGGCACGATACCGGCAACGCCCTGAAGTATGCATATCTTACCCCGGGAAGCGGAGGTGAAGCCTCTTTCGCTTCAGACGTCCGGGCAGGAGCAGTACCTCTCACGGTGCATTTCTGGGACACCACCTTTAATGATACCGTGGAACTGTTCAACAGTGATGATGCTGACCCGTCAGTAGAGGTTCACTACTGGTGGGATCTGAACGAGAGCGGGGAATGGGGATTTGAGGATGTTGAAAATCCGGTGTTCACCTACCAGGATACCGGAACGTACGATGTGAAGATGCTCCTTCACCTCAAAATTGACTTTGCAGGAGAGATAGGTTCAGGATCAGATCTCTGGATGCTGGCTGATATGGGTGATTATATCACGGCCACTTCACCGCAGTCACCATCGGCGAATTTCACGGCGACCCCGGTGTCAGGCACCCCACCCCTGGAGGTGGCCTTTACCGATACGTCCGGCGGATCTCCCACTGCATGGAGATGGAAATTCGGTGACGGATCAGGATCAGGAGAACAGAATCCGGTTCACACCTACAACGGGGTTGGCAGGTACACGGTCACGCTTGAAACCAGCGGGCCAGCCGGAAGCAGTGTTACCAGAAAACCGGCCTTTATCACCGTGAACGGGGATTCGTTACGGGGACAGGCCGGGATGCTCCGGATCCATTCCGAACCGGCAGGAGCTGCTATCTACCTCGATGGAATCATGAGCGGGCAGACACCGGTGGATGAACTGCTGACAAAGACCGGCAGTCATACCATTCTCGTTCACCTGGACGGATACCAGAACTGGTCCACGAGAACCGAAGTGCCTGCCGGAGAAGTGAGAATCATCCCGACGATCAAACTCCGTAGGGAGTGATAATCCAAAGCCCGGGAAGAACCTTCCCGGCCTTTTTTCCAGATACCAGAGTTTTTTTAAATTCTACGGCAACAGAGGCGATCTACAGGTCTTTGGAACTGTTCCTCTTCTCCGGGAACCGGTATGCCTCCGGCCTGATCAGGGCTTTCTCCAGATAGACCTGCCATCATACTGGATCGCACGGATCCGGTGATACGGGATGCAGACCGGATCATCATATCCGGATACCGAGAAATATTCAGCATCCAGGGAGATGATATCAGGGCCGTGTACCGTCACCCGGTCTGACGGGGCCCCCCGGCTCACGTACTCAACGCTCACCTTCGAAAAATCACAGGCGGGATCATACCGGATCCGGAGAAGAAGGGTATGACTCGTTCTCATCGATGATCTCCTGGTAACCGGACCCCCGGATGTTCTCTCATGGGATCTGCAGAAAGCCCGGTTGATGGATACAGGTGCTGCTCCTGAATGATTACCCTGCATACCTTTAATCCAACCGGTTGCATCAGGGCAGATCTATCACCCTTACTTGCGGCATCTTTTTGGTTAGTTGCGGCACAATCCGACACCGGATTCTTTCTTCAAAACCGCATTGGGGACTGATATGAGCCCTTCTTACCATCACGGGCGGCAGTGATCCGCAATCTGCCGCTTCGGGCTTCTTTTTCCCGCCATGCCGCCCATACATCTTGAAAAAGTCTGTGATTTTTCCTGAAAGTTAATACGTTTTACAAAAGTCAGGGAACGTAATACCTGCGGAAACCTGATCGGTCTGAAAAAAAAGGATGGGACTTGGGAGATTAGGGAGAAACAGGTTCCATGTCAGGGGCCAGTTCATCAATGTTTTTCACGAGGATGAAATTCGGCTTCGTATGCTCATCGGACAGAGTTCCATTCCAGACGACCAGGGTTACGGTGTATGAGCCCGGTCTCATGTATGTCTTTGTCGGGTTCTGGCTCAGAGATTTTGTTCCGTCTCCGAAATTCCAGATCCAGCGATTCGGGATTCCTTCTGATGTATCGGTAAACCTGACCTTCAGCGGAGACTTCCCGGTGACCGGTTTTGCCGTGAACGATGCCATCAGAGTGGGGGTCGGGGTCGGAGTAGGTTCAGGAACCGGATTCGTATACGCCTTCAGACATGCACTGCTGTTCGAGAGTAGAGATGTGATATCATAATACGGGCCCTCAATCGAAGGTGCATAGTATGTCTCACCTTCTGCTGCAGTTGCATTACTGCTGTATCCGGCTATCGGTTCTTCCCATGAGAGAGGATAGTGATGCTCCTGGTTCTCAAGATAGAGAGCGACTGCAAAGAGTTCTCCCTCATCGAGAATCACCGGATTTTCTGCCTGAACGGGGATGGTATGATACCCGATATGAGTCAGGTTTCCTGCAAACCTGGCAACCTCATCTCCCTTCACTCCCTCTGCTGCATTCCTGTAAATGACAGCGGTGTAATTGGTCAGAACATCGGTTGTATAAAAGCCGATTGCAGAGAGTTCTCCTGCCTCCTTTGCCATATACCGGGCTGCCATGGTGCCCGTTTTCGGCGTGTTGATATAATATTGTCTGCATGATCCCAGGGGGTCGTGAAGATATGCCTCCTGGTAATTATCCACCGGCTCTCCGGTAAAGAAAGCAGTGCTTCGGTAAACATCCTGTGAATCAAGGGCAGAACCGATGTACTTGTCATAATATGAGACATAGAAGTACCCCTCCTCTCCCCATGCAGGTCCCCAGCTGTTCTTCACGATCCATGCCCCGTCTCCGGGTGGAGTCTCATGAAATGCAGATGCCGGGAAGGTATTGTTCCATCCGATCAGGGTGACCCCGTGCCCGCCACCGGTTGAGGTTTTGTTGGCGTTCTCGGGCATGTAATATGCCGAGGTTGGACTGTTATAATAATCGTCTGACCAGTAGATGCTCACGTATGCAGCTCCCCAGGTGAGCAGGCCGGCTTTGATGCTGTCGGTATCAGTCCGGTTCGTCCGGGGAGGATACTCGATCACCTGCTGCACATGGGCTGCCGGTGGGAAGGCCAGCGACTGGGTCCAGTTTCCGACCGGATAGGGATCGTCTGTCTCGTTGACCGGCCCGTCCCACCGGGTGAGATACGCCATCGACCGGGAGATTCCGCCGCCTGAGTTCTCATTTCCATCAAGTCCCTGCCGGTTGATGAGGTTCTTGGGAGAGAAGGTCAGGTTCATCGCTGGGAGAAGACTGGACTCAAGGGACCCGTAGGTCGCAAACGCCCAGCAGGTTCCCCACCCGTTCTGATCCCTGACCGGGCTGACCTTCCCTGCATCCCGCAGGTCATAGGTATCATTCAGTTCCAGGACAAAAGGGCCCGTTATCCCGGCATCTGCCAGTTCAGGATAGGAGACCGGGGATGGGATGTCACCGAGGCCATGGGTCTGGATGCCGGCCCCGGTGGCCTGTCCTGCCGGTTCCTGAAGATACCGGACAAAAGCCGGGTTAAGAGGCGAAACCCCGACTGTCGGGGTTCCTTCTCCGGCTGATATGACAAACGCACTATCAGGGAGATCTCCGGAGATGTTTGCAGCATCGATCACCGGAACCGGTAACCCTTCGGAATCCTGGAGCGATGCAGAAACGATACCTGCCCCTGCACCGGAAAGGAGCAGAAGCAGAATAACCGATAATCGGAACATGAGATACATCTGGTACTTCCTCGCTGAAAAGTCGTAAAATCTGCAATTTCCCAAATCCGGTTTTTCATCCATGTAGGGAAAATGCCGTCCTGGTGGTGATGGAACTCCAGCAGGAGATGGGATTGCAGTAATTTCCGGATAAAATCCTGAATCCTGAATTATAAGTATAACAAGATAAATGTTGCTTTCCCGTATCAGCAAAAAGCCCTTTCCGCCCTCTCTCAGGCTGATCTCACCCTCTTTTATACCCGAACCTGCGAAGCAGGGCAACGCGGTCCCGGACATCCTCCTCTTCTTCAACTCCTTTGGGTCTTTCTCCGTCAATGACTCCCATGATGCCACGACCCTGCCCTGACTCGGCAATGACGATCTCCACCGGGTTTGCGGTTGCGCAGAATATACAGCAGACCTCCTGGAGATTCTTGATTGAGTTCAGGACATTGATCGGATAGCAGTTACGCAAAAAGAGAATAAATGTATGACCTGCCCCGATTGAGACCGCGTTTTCCCGGGCAAGCCCAAGAAGGTCATCATCATTGCCTTCAAGCCGGATCAGGCAATCTCCGGATGCCTCACAGAATGCAAGGCCGAACAGGGCACCGGGCACAGAACCCACGACAATTTCTGCGATATCCTCCACCGTCTTGATGAAATGGGTCTGCCCAACGATAACGTTCACATCTTCCGGTTTTTCAACCCTTACAATGCCAAACCCCACTCCTGACTGATTGCACATACGGGTAATGAGGACTCACGGCAATATAGGCATTATGGTCGCCGGGAATCCGTATCAGAGAATGAATAATCGTATGAGAACGGAGTTATCCGGGGTGAGGGGAGGGGTGTTTTTTGTTCTCCCTTATCATGAGAGGATCATACCTGAAGGATAAGGAAGTCTGAATGGGGTCATCCAGCGGTAAAAAAGGAAGTAGGGGTCTTCTTCATCCTCTCTTCAGACATACCGCAGCCAGCCCTGCTGCACCGA
>CAZXRT010000070.1:0-8669 GCA_964642535.1 uncultured Methanospirillum sp. | reverse complement strand
CCCTGTCCTGAGTCTGGTTGAGGGAGGAGAGCAATTATGTCATATGATAATCCAGCGTTACAGTTTGATGAGCAGCGTTTACTAAAGAGAGATCTCCTGAAGCAACAGGGTGTTATGCTGTATCCCCCGTCGTTTACCAGGAGTCATACCATCCCACAGATCAGGGAAGCGTTCGCAGACAGCACCCATGATCCCAGTGAGGAACGGGTACAGACTGCCGGGAGAATATATATCGTCAGGGATCATGGGAAGACCTTCTTTTGTGATTTACGTGATGAAAGGGGGAGAATCCAGTTATACATCAGGAAGGACACCCTTCCGGAGGGGAAGTTTGATCTCTTTAAATCGTGTGTGGAACGGGGGGACATTATCGGTGTCTCGGGCAGAGTATTCAGGACCAAGGTGGGAGAGATCACCGTATGGGTTGATGACTTTGAACTTCTCACCAAAACCCTCTGTCCGCTCCCGGAAAAGTTCCACGGGCTGACAAACCTGGAGAAGCGGTACCGGCAGCGGTACCTGGATCTGATCGTAAACGAAGAGAGCAGGGATACGTTCAGAATCCGGAGCAGGATCATCTCTCTGCTCAGAAATACTCTCATAAATAAGGATTTCCTGGAATTTGAAACCCCGACGCTCCAGCCGATCTATGGCGGGGCCAATGCGAGGCCCTTTACCACCTTTCACAACTTTCTTGGCCAGAAACTCTACATGCGGATAGCTCCTGAGCTGTACCTGAAACGCCTCGTTGTTGGCGGATTTGAGAAGGTATTTGAAATTGCCAAGAACTTCAGGAATGAGGATATTGACACCAGCCATAATCCCGAGTTCTCGATGGTTGAGATATACCAGGCATATGCCGATTACCGGGATATGATGAGCCTGACAGAGGAGATCATATCAGGGATCATCAGGGAGGTGGCCGGCGGTGATGAGGTTGAGTTCGAAGGAAACAGGATCAACTTCGCACCCCCCTGGAAGAAGCTTCCGATGGATGAGGCGGTCAGGACCATCGGTGGCGTCGATGTCCTCTCCCTTCCCTTTGAAGAGGTGAAGGAGAAGGGACGGACACTCGGGGTTGAAGGAATAGATGGTGCCACAAGCCATCGGGAAGCTCTTGTCCTCTTCTTCGAGTCACTGGTGGAGAGCAGACTTGTCCAGCCGACGTTTATCTCCGATTTCCCGATCGAAAACTCCCCCCTGGCCAAGGCACACCGGAACCGGAAAGGGTTTGTTGAGCGGTTTGAACTCTTCATTGCCGGGATGGAAATTGCAAACGGTTTTTCCGAGCTGAATGATCCCCTCGATCAGATGGAACGCTTTGAAGCCCAGGAAGAGAAACGGCGTCTTGGTGATGAAGAAGCCCAGATGCATGATTACGATTTTGTCAACGCTCTGGGATATGGAATGCCTCCGACCGGAGGAGTGGGGATTGGGATCGACCGGCTGATCATGCTGGCAACCGGGAACACCTCCATCAAGGAAGTGATCCTCTTCCCCTCAATGAAACGGGAATCGGCGTCAGAGGAAGGGGCTGAAGAGGCCGGACCTCAGAATTCCCAGGAGTAGATTCTCTGATTCATCCTTCTTTTTGAATAAATCGCTCATATATATTGTAAATTTATATTTTCAAAAATTCATTTTTTGTTCTTTTGACCTTTCATTCCGGCTGACCTTTTTGATTCCCAATATCTCTTCAAATCCAATTTATTTAGAAAACCTTATAATCCATAAAAAGACATCCTTGTCATATTGTACATGGCGTAGGATTGGTGGTTTTCCAAGCAGAAGAGTCCTTCAGAATGGCCTTTTTGGAAAAGTGCGGAATAATCGCCGCATTACACGAAAAACGGCAAATTTGTGGGAACATTGTATGGGGAAAAACTGGTACGGGGGAATGCACGAGATGATTGGAATGAAACAGAGTGCGGGAGTGGTTGCGCTCCTGCTGGTGCTGGTCTGCTGGGGGGCAGCGGCAGAGACAGAAACCGGAAACATGGATTTCACGGTTGCTGATCTTGCCTCCCAGCCGGTGCAGTTTATAAAAAACATGGGACAATCTCCTGATATTATTCAATATCAGGCAAAAACAAGGGATTTCTCCTTTGACTTCACCCGGGATGGGATCCTGATTACCGGTGTGCCGGAGGAGGGAGCTGACGTGACCGGAATTCAGCCTCTTGTGGTGACATTGGAAGGAGCAGATCCTCAGGGTGGGATCGAATCACTTGACCTGCTTGATTCATATGTTAACTTCCTGATTGGAAATGACTCATCCGAGTTTCAGACCCGGGTTCCCTGTTATGGTTCCATCAGATATCCATCTGTTCTTCCAGGGATCAACCTGACATATTCTGGTTCAAACGGAGTCCTCAAGAGAGAATACGTTGTCAGTCCGGGTGCAGATCCTCTCTCCATCAGACTGAAGTATGACGGTGCAGAGAATGTGACCCTCACCGATGAGGGGATGCTGGAGGTCTCAACCGGGTTTGGAACCCTGATAGAAGCTGCCCCGGTATCGTACCAGGATATTAACGGCTCGCGAGTGAATGTGAGCTCAGCCTATGTTCTGCAGGATGAGGGCCTGGTCGCATTCTCTCTTGGTGAGTATGATCCTGCCTTTCCTCTCGTGATCGACCCGTATCTCGAATACTCCACCTATCTAGGTGGAACCCTTCAGGATTTCGGGATGGATATCGCGATGGATACATCAGGAAATGCCTATGTGGTCGGGCATACCTATTCCTGTGACTTCCCCATCCGCAATCAGATCGACATCACTTCACCGATCATCTACAACGGAACCACCTGCCACGACAGCCAGGATGTCTTTGTGACCAAGATATCCAATCCTGCCGGAGGAAATGCCTCGATTGTCTGGTCCACCTATATCGGGGGAGAGAATGCGGACTTTGGAAGCGGAATTGCTGTCGATTCGATGACAGACGTCTACATCACCGGATGGACTTTTTCAGCCGATTTCCCAACCGTTCTTCAGATACAGAACGGGGCACGGCTGCATGGATCGAGTGATGCATTTGTCATGAAGATCATGGCTGACGGGACGAACCTGTGGTATTCCTCGTTCCTTGGTGGCAATTTCGTCGATGAAGGGCATGATATTGCGGTAGACAGCATCGGAGCGGCGTTTATTACCGGTAAAACGGTTGGCAACTCGCCGTACAAAAAGGTTGAAGAGAACTTCCCGGTAACCGCCAATGCATACCAGACTGCCCCGAATACCAACGCTGTGATGGGTGATGGATTCGCATCCAAGATCAGCCCCACCGGCAACAGCCTGGAATATTCAACCTATATCAGTGGTAACGACCAGGACTCCGGAAATGGTATCGCCATTGACGAACAGGGGATGGCATATATCGTCGGAACCACGACCTCTGACAATCTTGTTCCCTCAACTGTTCCCGGATATCAGAAAAACCGGAAAGGGGGCCAGGATGCCTTCCTTTTCAAGATGAACTTTGTTGCCAGCTCCCCCCCTATCTATGCCACGTACCTCGGAGGAGTAACCGGGTATGATTATGGTGAAGCAGTCGCAGTGGACCAGGATTTCAGCGCCTATGTGACCGGAGCAACCGCCTCGACCGATTTCCCGAACACCACGTATGCAAAACAGCGAACCAAGGGCTGGCCCTACGATTACTTTGACAAGGATGCATATGTAACCCGGTTTTCAGCAGACGGAACCAGCCTTGAATATTCCACGTACCTTGGAGGAAGTTCGAACGAGTGGGCCTATGGTATCGCGGTAGATGAGTACAGACGGGCTTTTGTGACCGGGTATACCAAGTCAGAGAGCTTCCCCAAGTATGACTCGATAAAGACCGTGACCAACAGCGGGGACCAGGACGGTTTCCTCACCTGTGTAAACCCCACCGGGAGTGACTGGGTTTATTCGACGGTATTTGGAGGGTACCGCGATGAAACCTCTCACGGGGTCGCAGTCAGTGATGACGGAAATACCACGGTAGTGACCGGGTGGACAGATTCCCCTTCCATTCTCGACCTTGTCAGTGGAACAAACTGTGGAAATAACTGCTTCCCGGTTGTCAACTGGATCAACAACGAAACTGTGTACTGGCATCCTTACATCGGGGGCAACTTCAGCGGGGAGGGGTCCGCTTCGTTCGATGCATTCGTGATGAAGTTCGGCAAAAGCAGTCTTCTGCCCAGTTTCAATATGAACATCACTCCTGCCTGTGGGCCCGCTCCCCTGACCATTCTGTTCAATGACACCTCGAGTGCCTCTGCGAACATCGTTTCACGGGTCTGGAACTTTGGTGACGGGAATATCACCTCGTTCGGGTCTGCGGCACGAAACGTAGTGCATACCTACACAAACCCGGGAACATACACCGCAACCCTGCGGCTGATCTCTTCGAGCGGATCCGCGATCTCCAGTCCGGCGACTATCCGTGCCTGTAACCAGTGGGTTTCTGCCAACTATTCAATCGACGGGGTGAATATGTCACACGATCCGATTAATCTCACCTGGCACACGGCATATACCTTCAGGGGCAGGGCCAACTTCACACCCGCGATGTGGGACTGGAACTTTGATGATAGTTCAACAAATGCAACCGGACAGGTGGTACCCCGGGCGTTTTCGACCCAGCGGATCTACAACGTGACGATGACCGCAAGGAGCGGTGGGTGCTGTGCTAATGCATCTATCATGTATCGTATCCGGGCTGTTGCACCACCGCTGGCAGAGTTTAACAACACTACGGTCCGGACGATCTGCCCGCATGGCTATGTCTCCTTTGCTGATAACAGTTATAACGATGCAAACTACGGGCCGCCTGAATCATGGCTCTGGGACTTTGGTGACGGAAGTACGTCAACCGAACAGAACCCGACCCATCAGTATCTCCACTCCGGGCTGTACACGGTATCACTGACCGTGTCAAACGTGGCAGGAACCAGTCTGCCTGAGATCAAGGAAGATTATGTGCTGGTGATGGGAGAAGCCGATGCAGGTTTTGATGCCGATAACAAGACCGGATACGCACCCCTTCTGGTCAACTTTACTGACCTCTCCACCGGGTATGTATCTGACTGGCGGTGGGACTTTGGTGACAATAACATAACCGAGCATGAGAAGAACGTGTCCCACACGTATTACGACCCGGGCAGGTACTACGTCAATCTGACTGTCTGGGATGGCTGCGGGGGAGTTGATTTCTCGAACCGTACCGAGTACATCACGGTGAACGCCAACATCAACCCAATCATCAATATGGGTCGGTTCCCATCACCCACTCTGCAGAACAAGACAAATGGCACAAGTCCGCTTCCTGTGTACTTCCAGGGAAATACGACCGGAGGATTCCTCATCAATGAGTTCTGGTGGGACTATGGGGACGGAAACGTCACGCCACACCGGACCCGTGGGCTCTACTGGCCGGCTGACAACAGCTGGGTGAACACTTCGCACACGTACTATGCACTCGGCGATTACACCCCGGTTCTCAACGTGATCAATACTACCTGGCCGGGAACGGCAACGACCGGGCACCAGTACGATGATTACATCGGGGTATACTGCCCCCTCATTGCCAATTTCACCGCTCCTTCAACAGGGGTTGTGGGTCAGCAGATACAGTTCACCGACACGAGTCTGTGCACCCCGGCACTCTGGAACTATTCGTTTGGAGATGGAAGTTACTCGAATGCCCAGAACCCGAAGCATGCGTACATGACGAACGGCCCCTTCCATGTCTGGCTGAATGTCACGAACAAGTACGGGGCACAAAACTATACCTGGCCGATCCGGGTGATCAACATCGAGGCTGGCGCAAACACCAGTCAGATGAGGTTCATCCCCCAGGACATCCCGCTGGTAGCCGGAACAAACAGTGCCCGGAAGGTGCAGATCATCCTGGATCGCACGGACTTCGGACTGACCAGTTACACGATCGGTGTTGATCTGGACAACACGACCAGTTCAAATTTCTATGCGGTCGCAGACCGGCCCTGGTGGATAGATGCTGACAAATTTGCCTACAATATGAAGCCGGCCGGCCAGGGTCAGTACTTCACGATATCGGCATGGAACAGTACGGGAGGAATTCCCGCTGGCTCGGTGAATGTATCCTTAGGTAACATCACCATCGTGGGATCTGCAACCGGAACAAATGTGATGCGGATGAACAGTACCTCGACTGCCCAGTATGGGTCGTTGTTCTACTCCCTGACCAATACTCCGGCAGTTATCAGGTCGTACCGCGTCACTGCCCTGCCCGGATACAGTTCTGATCCGGCTGATCTGAAGCCTGATAATCTTCATGACGGACTTATTGATGACTTCGACGGAAACGGGGTGGTGAACTCACATGATATCACGGTATTCTTCCAAGCCTGGTCAGCAGGCTCCCTCAGTTCGTACCCGACTCCGCCGTTTGATTACAATAATAACGGCGTGAAAGATACCGATGATATTGTGAAGTTCTTCACTGCCTATTCGCAGTGGTGATGAAAGAGAGGTTGATGATATGATACGCACACATCTTGGGATTGCACTGACCCTGATAATCTGCATGATCCTAGCAGGAACTGCAGCTGGAGTAACGATAGAGAGCGCCGGCGTTATGTTAAACGGGCCCGGTGAATCGGCAGATATCCCGATCTCACTTGATAGTATTCCGGCAGGTCTTGCCGGATACAAGATGGATATTGCATTTACCACACCAGGAATTGCCCAGATAGCCGCAGTAACCATGCCGGAATGGGCAGCACTCAAGAACATCGACGGGACCCTCCCTGCTGAATCGGTAACGCTCACTGCAGTGGATCTCACCGACAGTCTCACCACTGAATCGGTAGGTCCCCTTCTTGCAACCGTGACTGTCAAGGGAATCGCTGCAGGATCAACATCACTGACTCTGCAGGTATCCGAACTCACCGATGACTCCGGAAACCCGATCCAGTTCAGTCTGGGAGATACACCAATCAGTGTTGGCGGAACTGCTCCGCAAACCCCGGAAGTTCCGGCAACTCCTAGTCCTGAACAGACCCTAGCAGAAACAACGGCTGTTCCAACCACCCTCCCGGTAACCGAAGCGCCTACTCAGGTATCAGAACCAGAGGTGACTGAGGCACCATCCACTCCGGAAGCAACACCGACACCGGAAGTGACCCCTGATCAGTCGGCAGCAGAGAACCCGGTCCCAACCGAGGTACCGGCTCCGGTTATGACCCCCGATCAGGTGATGCCTCTTGCAAGTCCGACCCCGGTACCGACCGTGGTTGCCAACTTTACTGCTGATGTCACCAGCGGTGCTGCACCCATGACTGTCTCATTCACGGATCTCTCAGAGGGATTTCCTGATACCTTCCTCTGGAACTTTGGAGACAATTCATCCGACTATTCATCAGTCGTCCAGAATCCGGTTCACACCTACCGAATCCCCGGTATCTATACTGTCAGCCTGACAGCATCGAATCGTGAGTACTCCAACTCAACACAGAAGACGAATTACATCGTTGCAGGTAACATGCGGATGCCCCAGCGGGGAGAGAAGACATACATGCAGATCTTTTCCGTCCCCGATGGTGCAGAATGTTACCTGAATAATGTGTACCAGGGGATAACTCCGGTCATAATTACGAACCTTACCCCGAGAACCTACCAACTCAGGCTTCATAAGGAAGGGTATTATGATGTGGTTGACCCGGTGATTGCAAACAAGGGTGTACTTCCCACGTTTGTGTCAGGATACGAGATGGTCCCCCACTATGCAGAGATTGGAAAACTGGTCGCTGATCCGCCACAGACCGGGGCTGCATACATTGTAACCTATCCTGAACTCGTTACTGCATATATCGATGACCGGAAAGTCGGCCAGACTGACATCATGGTCATGAATCTTGCAGTCGGAACACATAACCTGACCCTGGAAAGGGAAGGATTTGCAAACTGGACTGATACGCTGGATGTACGGAATGGTCTTGCAGTTATCCAGACGTACACCTATGAACAACCATACTTCCCCCCGACCAAGGTCGAAGAGTATGTGGATCTGAATTCCTCGTAAGGAATTCATATTTTTCAAAAAAATGGTTCAGAATGGTGAAAAATGGTGCCTAACATGAGTAACACGGTATGGGTGTCACATGCACTCAGGATTTGCGTGGTCTGCCTGCTGTTCCTCTCACTTCCCGGCATGGGGGTGTCTGCGGTAAATCTGAATGTTCAGGATGTCACTCTCTCCGGAGCTGGGAGTACGGGGTCGTCAGTACTGATCCTTGATTCGGCACCGCAGGGACTGGCAGGGTACAAGATGAATGTAACCCTGCAAACCTCCGGTATCGCCGAATTGACTGATGTGACATTCCCTGCTGCATTTTCATGGCATACCAGCACCCCGCTTCCATCACAGGAAGTCAAAGTCACGGGAGTTGATATTCCTCCCTCGGTCGGTCCGGGAGCCACAAATATCACCCTGTGTACAGTCGTAATGAGAGGAATCAGTTCCGGCAGTAGCACGATCGGGCTTACCATCGGGGAGCTGACAGATGATAACGGGGCAGCAGTAACTCCCACGATTCACACCGGGACCGTTACCGTAGGGACAGTGACTCCGACGGTGACCCCGACAACAACCCCCACCGTGACACCAACGATTACACCAACGGTGACCCCGACC
>CAZXRT010000069.1:0-8879 GCA_964642535.1 uncultured Methanospirillum sp. | reverse complement strand
GAACGCCCAGATCGGAATTCGAATCCGAGTCGTCGGCGTGACAGGCCGACATGATAGGCCACTACACTATCTGGGCATACAAGGGATCCCGCCTCCCGGATTTGAACCGGGGACATCGCGGTAGCTGCGCAGTTACCTCAAGCGGCAATCCAAACTACAGCCGCGCACTCTACCAGTCTGAGTTAAGGCGGGATATTGCCTCATAAGGTTGTCACTACTTGTATTTAAACATGGATCGTAGAGCGAAGAATCATGAAACCTGACAGAGCAATCTGCGGTATCCTGCCATGCGATACTTTTACCGCCGGGTGGAGGAATAGATATAGAGACTTTACGATGGTATACGCATGACGGGAATTCCTGATATACTCTGGCTTGAAGAGATTCGAAAAGAGGACATCCCATCGGTCGGAGGAAAAGGTGCCTCCCTCGGTGAAATGGCTTCGATCGGCCTTCCGGTCCCTCCAGCCTTTGTTGTGACCAGCGAGGCATTCCGCCGGTTTCTGGTTGCAGGCAACCTGGAAGATAAATTATATGCGCTCTTTGAAGGTCTGGATGTTGATGACAACAACGCCCTGGAAACGGCAGCACAGCAGGCAAAAGAGATAGTTCACGCATCACCGATGCCCGAGAGCCTCCGGGACCAGATCTCCCTTGCATACCAGAAACTTTCCAAGGGAGGGGACATTGTTGCCGCCCGGTCCAGTGCCACCGCAGAGGATCTGCCTGATGCAAGTTTTGCCGGACAGCAGGAGACCGTACTCAACATCAGAGGAATCGACAATCTCCTTAAGGCTATCCAGGTATGCTGGGCTTCACTCTATGGTGCCCGTGCGATCTATTACCGGGCAAAACAGGGATTTGATCATCATAGCGTCAATATCGCCATTGTTGTCCAGCGGCTCATTCCGTCTGAAAAAGCAGGAGTCATGTTCACCTCCCATCCGGTAACCGGAGAACCCCTCGCTATCATTGAAGGCTCATGGGGCCTGGGAGAATCGGTGGTTTCCGGATCCGTATCACCTGACAAATATGTGTTTGACCGGAGAACAGAGCGGATCGTCGACAGGTTCATTGCCACGAAGCTGACCGAGATCGTGGCAGACGGTGAATATGGGACCAAAACCTGCGATATTGATCCGTCACGTCAGGAGATGGAAGTCCTCTCTGAAGAGGAGATCCGCAGACTGACAACCTACGGAATCGTTTCAGAAGAGCACTATGGCGTCCCCCAGGATATGGAATGGGGAGTGGTCGCTGATCAGATCTATGTTCTTCAGTCCCGTCCGATCACAACCATCAGGGGAAGTTCAAAAAAGAGTGGGATGGAGTCAGTCCAGGAAGGAGCAGGCACGGTTATCCTGCAGGGACAGGGTGCATCACCAGGGGTTGCATCAGGAAAGGTCGCGATTGTATACGACGTAAAAGACATCGGAAAGGTTCAGAACGGGGACATCATGGTCACCCGGATGACAAACCCCGATATGGTCCCTGCCATGCGTAAGGTTGCAGCAATTGTAACCGATGAAGGCGGAATGACCTGTCATGCCGCCATCGTCTCGCGGGAACTCGGGACTCCGGCAGTCGTGGGAACAAAGAAGGCAACCCAGACCCTGACCGAAGGACAGATCATTACCGTCGACGGTGAAAAAGGGCTAATATTCGACGGGATTGTCAATAAACCGGAAAAGGTAGCAGAGGCCAGTGTTCAGACAGTTGCTGCAGGGCCTCAGAAGATCATCACGGCAACCTCAGTCAAGGTCAATGTCTCGATGCCCGAAGCAGCAGCACGAGCTGCGGCTACCGGGGCAGACGGAGTAGGACTTCTCCGGATTGAGCATCTGATCCTCGGCCTGAACAAGACCCCGGGATGGTTCATTGAAAACCACCGGGAAGAGGATTTCATCAGGGAACTGATGGCAGGGATCAGAACGGTCCTTGATGCCTTCCCGGGAAAACCGGTCTGGGTCAGAACCCTTGATGCGCCCACCGATGAGTTCAGAAACATGCAGGGCGGGCACAGTGAACCGATTGAACATAACCCGATGCTTGGATGGCGTGGGATCAGGCGGGACCTGCAGAGTCCGAAACAGTTCAGACTTCAGATTGAGACCTTCAAACGACTCTGGGAACTGGGATATGACAACCTTGGCATCATGTTTCCGATGGTCTCCCACCCCAGCGAATTCATCAGGGCGAAAGAAGAGTTCAGAAGTGCCGGGGTGGACGTGGAGAAGGTGGATCTCGGAATCATGATCGAGATTCCCGCAAGTGCCATCATCATCGAGGATTTCATCAGGGCCGGAATCAGATTTGCATCGTTCGGTACCAATGACCTGATCCAGTATACCATCGCCATTGACCGGAACAATGAGAATGTGACCAGTATGTACTGGCCAAAACATCCTGCAGTCCTTGCCCTGATTGACTCAGCCATCAGGGCTTGCCGTGCCGGAGGCGTTGAAGTCTCCATCTGCGGACAGGCAGGAAGCGAGCCTGATATGGTCACGTGGCTTGTACAGCACGGGATTACCAGTGTCTCGTCCAATATCGACGCAATAGCCAAGATACGTGAAACGGTAGCCCGTACTGAGCAGCGTATTATCCTTGAGGGTGCCCGCAGGAACCATGGACTCTGATGGAATTCCGTCAGAATCCCTCTTCTGCCTTCTCGAAACTGCACGAAGGGAAGACCGGAACTGGAAGCATATTCTCTCATCCATGTGCACCGTCCCTCATCCGGTCGCGGTCAGGGCACACAATCTCTTCATGGACACCAACCTGGGAGACCCCGGCCTTTTTCCCGGCACATCCCGGATTGAAGAACTCCTGATCCATTGGTTTGCAGACCTGTACGGAGAGCCCGGTGCCGGGGGATGTTCCACCTCAGGGGGAACGGAATCCAACATCCAGGTGCTCAGGTTTACCAAGACTGAGAAAGGAGTGAAGAGTCCGAATATCGTCGTTCCTGCATCAGCGCATTTCTCCTTTGAGAAAGCATGCAGGATGATGGATATCGAGATGAGGGTGGCTCCTCTTGATGCAGATTTCCGGATGGATATAGAAGCCGCGTCAGAACTAGTGGACAGGAATACCTGTTGCATTGTCGGGATCGCCGGAACAACTGAGTACGGGATGTGTGATCCCATCCCCGAACTTGGCAGACTTGCCGTCCAGGAAGGAATCCATCTCCATGTTGATGCCGCATTCGGAGGATTGGTTCTCCCCTTCCTGAAAGATGGGAAGAAATTTGACTTTCAGATTCCGGGCGTCGGATCGATAACAGTGGATCCCCATAAGATGGGGATGAGTACAATTCCTGCCGGCGTCCTGATGGTCAGGGATGAGCATTGTTTCTCTCATCTTCTCGTGGAAACCCCGTACCTTACCATAAAGCAGGCATACAGCCTGACAGGAACAAGGCCTGGTTCAGCAATTGCCGGCGCATACGCAGTACTGGCCCATCTCGGCTATGACGGGATGGAGGCAGTGGTTGCCGGGTGCATGGAGAACACCAGGCGCCTGATCGAAGGGATGGAGGCGTATGGCATCTCCAGGAAGGTTACGCCTGATGTGAATGTGGCAACCTTCAACAATACCGAAATCCCCCCGCCCTGGGTAGTATCCCATACCCGGGCAGGAGATTTAAGAATCGTCTGCATGCCTCATGTAGACCGCGATGTTATTGAAGCATTTCTTGTGGATATAGGTGAAAAGCGTGCTGAATCAGCTGGTTAAATCACTCATTGAATCACCCATCGTACCAAAAGGAGAATACAACTACTTTGTCCACCCGATCACCGACGGTATCCCGTTCATCGATCCGGCAGTGCTCAGGGAAGTTGCCACCGGGATGATCAGGCTCCTTGACCTGAAAGATGTGCAGTATATTGTCGCAGCAGAGGCAATGGCAATCCCCATCGGAACCGCACTCTCCCTGATGACTGACATCCCAGTCAATATCATCAGAAAGCGTATGTATGGCCTGCCGGGTGAGCAGGAAGTCATGCAGGAGACCGGGTATTCAAAAGGACGGATGTATATCAACGGACTCTCACGGGGAGACCGGGTTGTCATCGTGGATGATGTGATCAGCACGGGAGGGACGATCAAGGGAATCCTCCAGACACTCTCGATGATGGGGGTTGACGTTGCCGGTATCTGCTTTGCAATAAAAAAGGGCAATCCTCAGATCGATGTCCCGTATACGTATCTCGTCTCGATCGAGGTCGATGATGCGGTGAGGATTGTTGACCGGACATTCTGATCTTATCGCCTCCCTCACTGCACGCAAAGCGACCAGGATTGCACTGCAGGCACCGGAAGGCCTGAAACGCAGGCTTGGACCGCTCGCATCTGAACTCAGGGATGCCGGGTTCTCCGTCCTGATCAGCGGGGATCCCTGTTATGGCGCTTGTGACCTGGATCTTGGGATCCTTGACGATGCTGATGTACTGGTCCATCTGGGCCATGCCCCGGTGGATACCACACCCGGCGTGATCTATGAAATTGCCAGGATGGATTTTGATCCTGCAGTGGTAACTGCCGCACTTCCCCTTCTTACTCAGACAACCATCGGCCTTGTGACGACAGTCCAGCATGCCCATCTTCTCCCAAAATGCGCCGGAATCCTGGAAAAGGCGGGGTATGAGATTAAAATCGTTCCCGGATCTGAAAGAACTCCTTATGATGGCCAGATTCTCGGCTGTTCATATGAGGCTGCCCGAAAGACGGGGGCTTTAGAGATCCTGTATATCGGAACCGGGTTGTTCCATCCACTCGGCGTCCAGATTGCTACCGGAGCCCGGGTGATCGCCTGCGATCCGTTTACCCGCTCCTGTGAGGTTGTCGACGGGGAGAGACTGCTCAGAAGACGGTTTGCACTGATCGAGAGGGCAAAGAGTGCAGAGCAGATAGGAATCATCATCTCTCCCAAGACCGGCCAGTGTCGCAGGGACCTTGCAGATCATCTTCTCACCCTCTCTAACCGGGCAGTTCCGGTCGTACTCAGAGAAGTCACTCCTGATCAACTCCTCAACCTCGGAATGCCCTGTTATGTGAATACGGCATGTCCGAGGCTTGCCTATGATGACCAGGTCAGATGGCCGGTCCCGGTTCTCACACCCGTGGAGTTTGAAATCCTGTGTGGAACCCGCGGGTTTGATACATACGAGGTTGACGAGATCAGATGAAACTCCGTAGACTTGAGATGCTTCTCGAAAAGGTGAGTGGATTTTCTCATCCCTCCCCGGATCGCGAACAGTACCAGACTCCCCCCCCGCTCGCCGCCCGGTTGTTGTACACGGCATTTCTTGCCGGAGACATCACCGGATTGCGGATCCTCGAGCCCGGGTGCGGAACCGGGATTCTCAGCATCGGAGCAGCTCTTCTGGGAGCAGGGGAAGTTTTCGGGGTCGATATCGATCAGCAGGCACTCAAAACAGCAGAGGAGAACGCGGCACGCCAGGGCGTAACACCCTCCTTCATTCAGGCAGATCTGCAGGATACGGCAGCATGGAAAGATATCCCTTATGCCGACACGGTGATCATGAATCCCCCGTTCGGGGCACAACGTGAACATGCCGATCGCCCTTTTATCGACCTGGCACTTGACAGGGCAGAAGTTGTCTACGGGATATTTAATGCAGGTTCAGAGCCGTTTTTTCGGGAATATACCCGTGGGAGGGCAGAAGTCACAGCGGTAATAGAAGCCTCGTTCACCATTCCGAGAACTTTCTTCTTCCATACTGATGATCGCCGTGATATCCCGGTCATAATCATCGTCTTCAGAAAGAAATGAGAATGCACTAACAATAAAAAAGGTATTGAATTAATCCTTTACCAGGATCACGCCGATTCCGGCCAGCATGATTCCGATCAGCAGTACAACAATTCCAATACCGCCCATCACGAACTGAATGACTTCAGGCAGGAAGAACCAGATACCATATGCTCCACCCAGAATCATGATGATTCCGACAATGAGCATGCCAAGTCCCATCTTATCCATGTGATAATCCTCCTAATTTCTCATAGATATTGATGTCAGAATATTAATAATAATCACAGAACCTCGTGCAGAGTTCAATCCGGGAACACGGAATGAAGAAGTTCGGATACTTCAGGCTCCTCATGTATTCCAGCCGATTCCACAGTCATGGTAACATCAAGCCTCTCTCCCTGCACCAGAAGAGCAATCAGATCGCGGGGGAGCGTTCCTGCAGTATGATCGCTATACACCCCGATCGTCCGTCCGCAGGTAAAGGCAGAACGCCTCCATACCAGGTCTGTCGGATGATCAAGAGTCAGATCTGCTGATCCGGATGATCTGACTGTAACCCGGGTTTCCCTGCATACCAGATCGGTTTTCAGAATGGAGCCGGGCATACGCAGAAGGGTGCAGAACCGGTCTGACAGGTCAGCAGCCCCCACTTCAGAGCGCACGGCGATGATACAGGATCCTGAGGCAGAGAGGTGATCTTCAGCCGTGATCTCAAAGGTTGACCGGTGGGTTGCGGTCACCAGCGGGTGACCCCAGGCTGAAAACTGTTCGACTGCCCTTTCCATTTAATACAGAGATCTCTTCCATTGATAATGAATGGAACAGATCGATATGTTCTGCACAACCTGCGATGATGAGACCGAACATGAGGTTCTCAGCAGAACTACCAGCCAGGTGATACGGTGCTCTGTCTGTGGCACGGTGTCACGGATACCGGTACCAAAAGAGCCCAGATTACTCGATATAAAAACGATTGTAAGCCGGGAAAATACTTCATCAGTCTGCAGGTGCGAACTTGCCGAAGATGAACCCGTTTGTGTGGGAGATTACCTGATCGCCGAGTGTGATGACGGGGAAGGAGCCGGTGTCGAGGTGATGTCCATTGAATACGGGGATAAACGCCTTGAGAAGTCAACCGGAGACAGGATTGACACACTCTGGACACGGGTTATTGATCAGGTCGTGGTACGGTTCTCGGTTCATGACGGCTGGCAGACAATCCCGTTATACGTGAAATGTGAGGGTGATGAAAAGTTTGTCGTCGGTGATGTCTACGTCATCAAGGGAATCAAGGCACGAATCGGCCATATCAGGATGAGAAACGGATCGGTTACCAAAAGAAGAGGGAAGTTTGAGGTCGCAAGCACCATAAAAAGGGTGTATGCGTATCGTGTTTAACTGGACGATATCTCACTCAGGGTGATATCAATTGTCGGATATCCATAGCTGATGGTTACATTCCCATCCTCACTGATTGCAGTGATCATGGATGTCCGCAGATACGTTGTCGGAGTGGTATTCTCAAGAGCGATCTGAGGTGTCTCGCTGAAGGCAATCGGAACCTGATCTCCGATCTTTGCATCGGCAAATGATTCACCGGTGATGTTCGTGAACTGATCCCGGCTCATGACGCGGGTAAGCTGCCCGGCCATCGGAATATCCAGGGTTCTTGACTCACCAACCTTCATTCCCAGGGCGCCAAACGATATCGCATCCATCTCAGGCCCAAAGATACCAAACTCAATCAGTCCCTGGTTGGATGGACTCAGAACCTGAATCGGGATCAGATCGCGGTTTTCAGAGATGTTCACCCTGACTGTCAGTTTGTCACTCATCATGACGATGTTTCCGGCCTCCTGTGCTTTCTGGAGGATACCGGAGTTGGTGGTTACCACCGGACGGTCCTGGGCATCCCGCACTGTGTAGTCAACAAGGGCAATATTCCCGGGTTTTGCCTGGCTGAAGATATTGAGCCAGGACATCCCAAGCATGGAGACCACCATGAATACTGCAAGCAGAACACAGGCGGCGATAACTCCGTATTTAGTCCAGTTAACTGGCTCCTTTTTTTCTTCGCTCTTATGCCGGAATCCTTTCATCCTTACATTGTCGTCTTTCAAATCAGATAAACATAATACCGCAGGGTATCAGCGGGTATTTTCCGGTGAAACAGCCCCGGCCACGGGGTATCCGGATGGTGAGAGAGTGCGAATCCTGCGATATGATCGAAGTATTCAAGTCCGGACAGGCTGAATTACCAGTATCATGGATAAGAAGCGGGTCAGGGATTATATGACCGCCGATGTTGATACAATCAACACCTCGCAGACCGCGCGGGATGTGATCACGGCAATCAAAATAACCCAGCACGACGGATTTCCCATCGTGGAAGGGAACGTGGTTGTCGGATATATCTCTGCCCGTGACCTGCTCTTTGTGCACCCCGATACCCCGGTCAGGGAGATCATGAGCCAGCATCTGATCGTGGCAGAACCTGATATGGCTATCAGCGATGTTGCACGGGTAATCATCAGATCCGGGATCCAGAAGCTACCGGTCGTTAGCGAGAAGAACGAGCTGCTGGGAATCATCTCCAACACCGATGTGGTGAGATCGCAGATTGAACACGTCTCCCCCGATAAAGTTTATAAACTGATGGATACCATCGAACGACTTCATGGTATCAAGCCACATCTCTCCCGCGGCCCGGTCATGGTCAGCACCCTCCTCCCGACCCAGTCACGAATATACATGGATGAACTGGAAGGCCGGATATATGAGATAAAAAAAGGACTGGCCGAACCTGTGATCGTCATCAAAAAACCTCACCAGAACATCCTCGTAGACGGGCATCACCGGGCGGTCGCAGCCAGCAGGCTCGGGATTAAGGTCCTTGAGGCGTACCTGATCGAGATCATGGAAGATATTGAACTGGGTCTTGAACGGACAGCACGTGCCATGGAACTGAGGACGATTCGAGACATCCAGATCATGGATTACGCCCGCCACCCTCTTATAGCAGGAACACACCGGTTCGGCGGTATCGTTGTGGTAGACCGTGAAAATCCAGGGACTGCAAAAAAAGGTGATTAAGAGC
>CAZXRT010000068.1:0-8919 GCA_964642535.1 uncultured Methanospirillum sp. | reverse complement strand
CCTCTGGTACATGAGGGAGTATGGATCTGATCGGCTGGGTCCACGGGGTGAGAGAAATGAATCGAAAGACAATGTATAAGGTATTCATCTCCGCGATGGTGACTGCCTGTCTGATAATGTCACTAGTCCTTCCATCAGCAGCAGAATCACAGGTTGCATGGAACTCACAGTACTGTGTAAATGGATACTGCACCGTGACCGGAACCGGTTCCACGGGTATGCATGGATGGCCGGATCCTGATCACCGGTTGTATTACCCGTATCCTCAATATTCGGGATACCCGGACTATCAGAACGGATACCGGTATTACTGTTCTCCCTACCGGACTGCCCAGTACCGGGGATACCTGAGTGCCGGTCAGTACCGGGTGTATGGATTCCGGATTGGGGGGGACCGCACCTACATCGAATGGATTCTGAACGGAGGATGCGGATACCGGACCGCCCCGGTCATGATGAGCATGGGGCCCAATGAGGTCTACTCCTGGAGACAGACCAGCTGTGGAGCTGATTTCGATATTTACGTGTACCAGAACCGGTATCCCTGCTCCTCCTGTCGTGCTGACAGGTGGGATACCAGCAGGTCGAGCAATGCCTATGTCGGCTGGGCCAGTCCCTGTGCCGGGTGTTATTATTCGGTGGTGGTCTATTGCCGGTCAGGATCCGGGTACTATGACCTGACAAGCAATTCGTATGTCAACAACTGCTGGTATCCGTATGATACATCAGGCCCGGTCCTGATGTCCTCGGTTGAGCAGGCCATGTCTTCAGGAAACGACAATATTCTGATGCTTTCCGAATCAGAACCCTTTGAAGTCTCAAACGTAATCTGGGATGAGGATGGATCGACAGCCGGCACCGGAACGCTTTATCCGGTGTCCGGGGGCGGTACCTTCTATCCGTCTGGATGATCAAAGGATACCGTTCACAGACGGATAACCCATCTTTTTTTTCAGTCCGCCCTGAAAGGGCCTGGATACTGATCCCCGGGAACTGTCCCTGCCGGTGAGAAACCTCATAATGTGGTGATCTGATAATCATACCAGCACTTTTCAGGAGGATATGTGGACCTGCTTTTTGCCCTGATTCAGTTAGCAAGAGACTGGATCCAGAATATGGGTATCCTTGTGATGCTCCTTCTCCTCTATAACTTCATCCCAAACAGGATTTTTCATAGGAAAGGATGGGACTACTCGATCCTTGTCGGGCTGATCTTCGGTCTTGCGGCCATGATGGGTATCCTGGTTCCCTGGTCAGGGACATCGCATCCCTCGATCGGATTCAATGGTATCCTGGTTCCGCTGGCGGCATACACCGGCGGTCTGATCTCGGGAGGAATTACCACCATCTTCCTGCTGGTCTTCAGGTTTTTCGTTGAGGGAAGTATCGGACCAGTGACTGACCTGGCTGCGGTGTTCCTTGCTTTCGGGACCGGATCGGCAGTACATGCATACCTGAAGCGGTACCGGTCAGCATCACGGGTTCATGCCCTTCTCGCCCTTTCGCTCCTTTTTGCGTCTTTTTCCGTCTTTATTCTCTCCCTGCAGCCCACAGAGATTTCCGGAGAACCTGCCATTTCTCCGGGTTTCTGGCTTATTTTTCCTTGGGAGATCGGAGGGATCATCTTTGCAGGTCTATTCCTCCTTGGGATGGTGATCATCCAGATAAACCGCAAGAAGGAGGGTGAGTGTGAACTGGTCAGGTACCAGAATGAACTGAAGGAACTCGTCAGGGAACGGACTGCAGAACTGGCTGAGGTCAACTCCCTTCAGCAGGCAACCCTGGAATCCACCTCTGACGGGATTGTGGTGGTTGATCTGAAGGGAATGGTCACCGGGTATAACCGGACTGCCGAGTCCATTCTTGATATCCGGCCCTCTTTAGAGGTCAGGGAGGAATCACTTGATGTATTCCATCTCCTCCGTTATCATCTGGCAGACCCGGATCTGATAGACCAGGGATTTCTCGATGTCAGTCCTGATAAGAACCAGATCCTGCTCTCAGAGCTCTACTTCCAGTCAGGCAGCTCGTACGAGTTTGCGATCACCCCGTATCTCCTTGGGGGAGAGATGCTGGGAAAGGTACTGACATTCCGGGATATCACTGAGAAGAAAAAGGCGGAAGAAGAACTGAAAGCGATGAATCAGAAACTTCTGATGCTTGCCGGCATCACCCGGCATGATATCCTCAACCAGATTGCAGCACTCAACCTCTATGTATATCTCCTCAAAACAGATCTTTCAGATCCCCAGACCCCGGAGTATCTCGAACGGATGGGTCAGACCCTGCGGCTGATGCAGGAGCATACCCGCGAATCAGGTGATTACCAGAATGTCGGGATTCACGAACCGGTCTGGCAGGATCCTTCCACCGTCTTTACCCGTGTCACGGCTTCTTTTTCCGGTACAGGGATTGACTTCTCCTCTGATCTGAGCAGGTATGAGATCCTCGCCGATCCCCTTATCGACCGGGCTTTGTATAACCTCGTAGATAACTCTGTCCGGCATGGAAACCGGGTCTCCGTGATCCACCTGACCGGCAGCCAGGCGGGTGATCAGCTGGATCTGATATACGAAGACAACGGCTCCGGTGTTCAGCACGATGAAAAAGAGCGGATATTTGAGGAAGGATTTGGAAAGCATACCGGATTTGGGATGTTTCTTGTCAGAGAGATCCTGGCGGTGACCGGGATCTCCATCTCGGAAACCGGCACGTTCGGGAACGGGGCCCGGTTTGAGATGAAGGTTCCCCCGGGTGCCTTTAGAAAAAAAGGAGAGATCTTTGGAGACGCTGATTAGTAGTTGTCAGTCCAGAGTTCAAAATATGCCTGTGGGTGTGCACATACCGGGCAGGTATCTGGTGCACTGCTACTGGTGTGAACATATCCACAGTTGCGGCATTTCCATCTGACTTCCTCTTTCCGGCTAAAGACGGTTCCTTCTTTGACCCGTGAAAGAAGCCGGCGGTATCGGTTCTCATGATCTGCTTCTACTTTTGCGATCTGCCGGAATGTGTCGGCAGCCTGGGCGAATCCTTCCTTTTCAGCGATCTCTGCTGCCTCAGGATACAGGACACCCCATTCATGCTTTTCCCCGTCAGCGGCAGCCTGGAGGTTCTCAATAGTCGTGCCAATCCGGCCGGACGGAAAACTTGCCGTGATCTCTGCTTCTCCCCCGGGGAGGAGTTTGAAGAAGAGCTTTGCATGTTCTTTCTCATTCTCCGCGGTTTCCATAAATATTGCCGAGACCTGTTCGTATCCTTCCTTTTTTGCCACACTGGAAAAGTAGGTGTACCGGGTCCGTGCCTGTGACTCTCCTGCAAACGCAGCAAGCAGGTTTTTTTCTGTCTGGCTTCCTTTCAGCTCCATATTTGATCCTGATAATATGGAGGATGATGTATTATCAACCTGACGGAACCTGAGTTGTGTTAAATATGGAAAAGAATTCTGACTGATAGTATAACCTTCCTCAGGGTTCTAGGATTCCTGAACTGTGCACCCGGTGTGGGAACCGGTGATACGTGAAAAATAGGGGGTTATTCTTTTTTCAAGGTGCAGACCTCAGCCAGGCCGTCGCTACCGTCTACCAGAAGGATCAGCTCCATGGTGTCAGGCTTTATGAGCGAGCCCGTGTTATACCCTTTATCATGGTCTGCCATGTACAGGGTCTTCATATCGGATCCGATGACTCCTGAGAACGGGTATGACTTTTCTCCCCTGATTCCGGTCTCATACAGGGTTCCGTGAAAGGCACGATCCACCTGTTTCTCAACGACAAATACATACACAAATGCTTCCTCGTCAACAAATCCCTCCTCTCCGGCATAATGACCCGTTGATGATCCGGTCCAGTTCCCGACAAGGTCAGGGAGAGGTGATGTTTCTGCACAGGCGAGTGAAATCCCAATCCAGAAGAGAAGGATAAGCACTGAAACCATAACCTTTATGTTCATAGTGGGTAGGTTATCCGTGTGTGACAAAAAGATATCGAAACGGTACGGAAATTGCGGAGACGTAAAACCTGAAAAAAATGATTATATGGTCAGCTCTGCAGATACTACCGTCTTCTCTCCGGTTGAAAGGGTAATATCCCCGGACCAGTCATCGTACTTCTCTTTTCTGAGAAGAAGGGTGTGATCTCCGGCAATGATCCCAGCCATAGTCTTCGGAGTTTTCAGGCCGGTATCCACCCCGTCAAGAGTGATATCAGCACCGGTTGGAACAGAGTATATCTCAAGGGTGCCTGCATTTTTGGTAGGAAGCAGGGTAGCGGTCACTCTGGTGGTCTGGTCATGATATACCGGGTAGGAGCGGGTATATTCGCTATATCCCTTCATTTTCAGACTGACCTGGTGGTATCCAGCAGCCATCCCGGTAAGAGTCTTCGGTGTCTTGTCCCCGGTTTTCTTTCCGTCAATCCATATTTCTGCCTGATCAGGATAGGATCTGATATCCAGAGTTCCGACCTCGGGCTCGGGTGGCTGATAGAATCCACTGAATATATCAAAGGTATTCGAATTATACGGGGTCTGATTCTCGAACATGATCGCTGAATAGTTCATGTTCATATCAAGCCGATATGTCCCGTCTGGCCGGCCGGTGTTGTTACCCCAGCTGTTCAGGATCTCCCAGTATGGCTGCTCGGTGGAATCATTGTATCCCACGATCAGGACGGCATGACCTCCTCCCATCTCCTGCCCGGCGTACTGGTCAGGGTTCCAGATTGCGGTCTCTGTCTGGTTTTTCCAGAATGAATAAAAGTCATTCCATCCGGCCTCGGGAAGCCAGAAGCAGTACACAACCGGGATGTTTTCATTGATATTCTTCTTTATCGTGTTGATGACGCTTTCTGCCCCGGCAGAGGTATCAATCCTGATGTCTGAAACATATTCAAGGGGATATGCCGGTGTTGTTGCAATGGATGACGCAGGCATTCCCGATGCATTTCCGGATCTCCAGTGATAATCCGCGTAACTGGCATTGGTGTTTGACCAGGGGATTGTCTGTTTCAGGACATCTGTGTAAAAACCTGCTACCTGGTACGGCCATCCTCCGTTACATGCGTTTTTTTGTGCTGAACCGTTGTTCCAGTTTGAGTTAAAGTACTGAATCGAGAGTCGGTCGCTGATTTGGGATGAGGTGGCATGCGAGACTTCCAGTGCCCCGGTAGACGCCCATACCCAGCAGTTGCCGCAATATCCCTGGTCACGGTCATCCCCGATGTAGGGGACAGCCTGCAGGAAGGAGTGTGAGCCTTTCACAAGCGGTTCGCCGTCGTACGATGCCGCGAGGGGCTGAGAGGCCATGTATGCCTGGTACTCTTCCATCTCTTCAGGGGTGAAATACATCAGGGGCCGGAAAAAATCAGAACCATTATCTGTCATCTGCCCACCGGCTCCCGCAGAGGCATCCGTGGTCAGATAATCGGACTCTCCTGCAGCAGGAAGGTCTGGAAGGGTGACGACGGGTTCAGACTGGTTCGGGTCTGATAGTGACTGACCCTCCGTTGCCGGCAGGGTTAGGCTTTCATCTGCCGCCCCGTATGGCAGGCAGAGGAAGGATACAACGATGAGCAGGACAGGAATCATCCGGTACCTGGCTGAAGAGAAGACATTGGCCATCGTCTAAAATCATCTTTTATTTATATAAATCTTTCAATAGATTCCTGGTGGAGGGGATTGCTCCGGGAGACGCGATTATGCACTGGAGAAGAGGGAAGGGCAGGCCGGCAGTCACTCCGGCGATCGTGTGACCGGATCATCCTTGAGGGGTGCCTGTCCCTTCTGCGTCTCACAGAAGTACATCCTGCACATGTCCGGCCGTGTCTGGTGAATGGTGCAGATCACCCGGTAATCATCGCGGATCCGAAGAAACGGACACGCGAGGGATCTCTTTTCAGGCTTCATGGCATGGGAAAAGAGTCTCTGTTTATCAGGATCGATTCTGACGATCTGCCTGATACCGGTGGGAAGGAATTCAATCCGGTATTCATACCGGCCGGTCTGTTCAATGATCCTGAGGATCTCACCCATTGAGCTGCAACACTGTCCACACTGCCTGCATAGAATTTCCATGTTCCTCCCTTTCAGATTCCCGGGTACTGGTATGACAGAAGAGATAATCTCTCTTCTGTCTGGCAGGATTTGGGTTGATTCCTGCATAAATCCCTGGTTTTCATAGGAGAAGACAAACCAATCATCATAATTATTCTTCTTTCCCATTGATGAGAGGATGAAGAGACTACTCTGCCTGGTACTGGGACTGGTGATGAGCGGAGCGATCCTGCTTATGCCTGGCTCGTGGTTTATCACCTGGGAGATCCAGGCAACTGCTGCCGTGACGGCACTGATGATCATCTGGTGGATAACCGAAGCCATCCCCATCCCGGCAACAGCCCTGGTCCCGCTGGTCGGGTTCCCTCTATTAGGTGTCCTGAACCCGGCAGAGGCATCAGCCCCCTACGCAGACAAGACAATATTTCTCTTCCTTGGTGGTTTTATCATCGCTTCTGCCATGCAGAAATGGAACCTGCACCGCAGAATTGCCCTCTCCATGATTCTCCGGACCGGAAGCAGCCCAAAATCCATCATCTTCGGGTTTATGGTAGCAACCGCGTTCCTCTCACTCTGGATATCCAATACCGCAACTGCGATGATGATGATCCCGATAGCCGTTGCGATCATCGGGACTCTCGGGTATGATGCGTTCAGGGACGGGGAAAAAAAGGAGGAACAACTGGATTTTGCCCGGGCCCTGGTCATCTCCATCGCGTATGCAGCTTCCATCGGGGGCCTTGGCACCATCATCGGTTCGCCCCCGAACGGGATCTTTATCGCCCAGTTAAAGGCCCTGTTTCCTGATGCACCCACGATCGGGTTCATGGACTGGATGATGTTTGGCATCCCGCTGGTTGCCATCTTCATCCCCCTGACCTGGCTCTGGCTGGTGTATGGGCCGTTTCGCAACCTTCCCGCAGCCCTCCCCCATTCGATGGACGTGATCCGCTCTGAACTTGATAAACTCGGCCCGATCACTTCCGGTGAGCGGTGGACCCTGATCGTCTTTGTGATGACTGCCCTGATGTGGGTCTTCTCAGTGACAAAGAAGATCGGAGATCTGACGATACCCGGCCTGGATATGCTGGTTCCCGGCATCGATGATTCAACAATTGCCATGTTTGGTGCACTTCTGCTCTTCATCCTCCCGGTTAACCTGAGCACCCGTGAATACACGATGGACTGGGAGACGGCAGTGAAGTTACCCTGGGGCATTCTGCTCCTCTTTGGTGGCGGGATCTGTCTCTCCAAGGCGTTTATCAAGTCAGGGCTCGCAAAAGAGCTCGTGAATCATCTCACGGCCCTTAATACACTGAATGTTCTCGTCATTATCGTTCTGGTTGCAATCCTGGTCTCTTTGCTCACCGAGGTCACTTCCAATACCGCCATCGCCTCGGTGATGATGCCGATCCTGGCCGTCGCTTCAGTAAGCCTGATGATTAATCCGGTTATCCTGATGCTCACTGCGGCTCTCACGGCATCGCTGGCGTTCATGTTCCCGGTCGCAACCCCTCCGAACGCGGTGGCCTACAGCACCGGGTACCTGACAATGAGGGATATGATGAAGACCGGCTTTATTCTCAACTTCCTCGGTGTGTTTCTGATCGTTGTCTTCATGTACACGGTCATTCTCTGGGCTCTTGGGATCTCATTCGAGCTTCCGGCATGGGCTGTGGCTCCCACGGTATAACCGAAACCGCCCGCTCCTTTTTTCAGAGCCTGTTCGAAATTCTGTTTTATCATGGTTGCATTTATTAAGTCAACATACAAATATTGACGCATGCTGCTACCCACTGATGACCGCCAGTTCCGGTTCTGGGAGATGCGCAGGAGCGGGACACCCAACATCACCATAGCCTCGCTCCTTGGAATCTCCCGGCAGGCGGTGTCACATGGACTTCTGGCGGTAGACAAAAAGATCGAATCTGTGCTTGAGGAGATGGCAAAAGCGAACCGGATCGAAATCGGGAAAGTGAATGTGCAACATGGAATCCTTATCGGGAGGTCCATCCCGTTTCAGACAAGGGCGGTCATTTTCGTCTCAATGAAGCATGGGATGCAGGTCTGGTATGAACATGAAGGTGATTGTGGAACCTGCCAGCGGTACGCCGAATGTATCGAACTGCTCTGGGATTATGCCCGTGAACTTGGGATACCCCTTCAGAAGACAGAGGATCCGACCCGGATGGCAGATGAACTCTTCGCCCGGGTTGAGGAGATGGTATGAGCGATAACCGTTTCCTTGACCGTATCAGCCGGTGGATGGGATGGTGCCCGAATAATGGGAACATGCCGGAAAATATCAGTCAGAGAGAGGATGTAGCCCGGCCCGGAGTGACAGGTGCCAGCGGCCCCGCTCTTGCCCGATCCCTCCTCTTCTCCCGCCTTTCCTGGATGGTGGCCGGCCTCTCGTACCTGGCAGCCTTCGTTGCCCTTCCCGTGCTTCCTGAGATCATTCCGGTCCACTGGAACCTGTATGGAGATCCGGATGGATTTTCCAGCCGGCTTGTTGGTGCTTTCGGCCTTCCGGTGATCATCACCCTGACACTTCTCTTCCTCCAGGTTATTCCCCGTTTTGACCGGCGGGCAGAAGGATTTGAACAGGGACGGGATCTGTACCAGCTTGTTGTCTTCGCGACTGTCTGTATGCTCTTCGGTCTTGAAGTGGTGGTTCTGCTCATCGCATCAGGGATTGATATCCCCGTGGAAGTGGTCTTTCCGATGATGCTTGGTCTTCTCTTAATCGTCATCGGCGGGGTTCTCCCGCATCTTCAGCAGAACACGACGATCGGCATCCGGCTCCCCTGGGCGCTCCGCGATGAGGGGAACTGGAAAAAGACTCATCAGCAGGGGGGTATTCTCTTT
>CAZXRT010000067.1:0-8929 GCA_964642535.1 uncultured Methanospirillum sp. | reverse complement strand
GGATTTGGATCTGTTGCCCATTCAGGCCTTGTGCGGTACTGTATCGGAGAAGTCAAGGAGGGAATGGGAGCAGGAGGGGCCATCTTCCTTGCCCACCTGATGGGACACCAGCTCCCAGATATTACCGGGGCAATACTCAGGTTCGTCACATCGTACTGTCCCTCAAAACCTTTGTAGATCTGAAACCAATACATAGGCAGATGCTCCCCATCTTCGTGGTGAATAACTATGGACAATTCAATCACCTGATCTCCCGGGCCCTCAGGGATTCAGACATTGAATCAAAGTTAATTCCAAATTCAACCCCTCCGGATGAGATCCGTGATTCATGCCGGGGAATTATCCTCGGGGGCGGGCCTGACATTGCCCGTGCCGGCAGATGTGCAGAATACCTTGACCTCGGCATCCCGGTCCTCGGGATCTGTCTGGGACTGCATATTATCGCAACGAAATCCGGGGGCTCTGTTCAGCCCGGGAAAATGGGGGGATATGGAGCTGTTGAAGTCGAAGTCCTGGATCAGGATGGGATCCTGGAGGGGTATCCTGAAAAGATGCAGGTCTGGGCATCCCATGCTGATGAGGTGGTTGCCACCCCTCCGGATTTCATCAGGCTTGCAACCTCTGATATCTGTGGAAATGAGGCGATAAAGCACCGGGATCTCCCGATATTCGGCCTTCAATGGCATCCTGAGGTCAGCCATACGTACGAAGGATACCGGGTTTTTGAGAACTTCAGCAGGATTTGCGAGTGAAGAACGGTTCCACAGAATCTGCCGGAGTGCGGGATAAGATCCTTGGTGCCTCATTCGTCTGCAGACGATGCAGCTCGTGCTGCAGGGAGATTGAGCCGGGATCCAACCTGGTAATGGTCAGTCCCTGCGAAGTGAGAGCCATCATGGCCGTCACTGGTCTTTCATTTGATGACGTGGCAGAACCCTATCCTGACACAATCACGGAAGGGAAGAGAGAGTACACTTTTGGATGGGCAATCAGGCGAAAGAACGACAGATGTATCTTTCTCAAGGACGATTCATGCCAGGTTTATGAGAACCGTCCCTGGATCTGCAGGACATACCCGTTCATGCTCGATCATGATACCCTGATCATCTCATCCTGTCCCGGGATCGGAACGGCTATACCATCCGCAGCAGACCGGGCAGATCAGATAGTTTCCGATCTCCTGGCACGCAGGAAGGCAGAAGAAGAAGAAGAAGAGCGTATCGCGGCAATTCTTCCCACAATTTCCATTCCACCAGAAAAGAGGGTGGTCATTGACAGCGAAGGCATGAGGATAATTCCATGGGCGAAATAAGAATCATCGGGACGGCACATGTCTCCCAGAAAAGTGTCGACGAAGTGATCGAAGCGATCGGAGAGTGGAATCCCGACGTTGTAGCGATAGAACTGGATCAGGGGCGATACTACGGTCTGAAACAGCAGCAGCAGAATCCGGACATCGAGGAACTTCTGCATGCAAAAAACTTCAACCAGCTCTTAATCCAGTGGGTGCTGGCATATATCCAGCGCAAAATCGGGATGGATGTCGGAGTTGAACCCGGTGCAGAGATGAAGGCAGCGATCGCAGAGGCGGAAGGAAAAGGGATTGAGCTCGCCCTCATCGACCGTGATATCAGGATCACCCTTCACCGGTTCTGGGGTTCCATGTCAATCATCGAAAAACTGAAGATGTTTTACGCACTGGCAGGGTCAGTCGTGGTTGCCAACGATGCCAGCGAGATGATCGATATCGAGGAACTGAAAAAAGAGGACTTCGTCACGATGGCGATGGCTGAATTTCATAAGTACTCTCCACGGGGAGCGTATGCCCTGATCACCGAGAGGGATGCATACATGACCTATCACCTGATACGGCTTGCCCAAAACCATGAGAGGATTCTTGCAGTCGTCGGTGCAGGTCACCGGAAAGGGATGGAAGGATTCATGACCGATCCAAAGACCCTCCCTCCGATGCCGGATCTCGTTGCAGATATCAAGTCATTTCCCTGGGGAAAGGTTATCGCCGGGGCAATGCTCGTGATGTTCGCGGTCATCATTGCTGCCATCATCTTTTCCGGGGTGGGAACGGATGTCCTTATACTGGCCCTGTTCTGGTGGGTGATCATCCATGGAATTCCGACCCTGGTATGCACCCTTCTTGCCGGCGGCCATCCTCTGTCTGCCATCACCGGATTTCTCATCTCCCCGATCTCTGCCCTTCACCCCCTGATCGCAGCCGGTTGGTTTTCCGCCATTGTTGAAGCAAAGATACGAAAACCACGTCCGTCAGATCTGAAAAAGATCTTCTCTGCTGAGTCATTTACTGAGATGAGGCAGATCCCGCTCTTTAAAGTCGTCCTGGTAGCTGCCCTTGCCAATGTTGGAAGCAGTATCGGAACTTTTGCATACCTGATCTTTATCTTCCCCATTCTGGGGGTAGATCCCGGGGTTCTCCTCTCAACAGGATTTGAGAACATGTGGCAGAGTATCACAAACCTGTTCACATAAGAGCCGGTACCAGTACAGATGGATGATCACAAACCTTCATCGTTCTTCTTCTCTTTTTATGAATCACTCCCCCGTCAGGGGCCGGGTGATGATGCGATAACCCGCGAAATCCTACAGTATCTGCCCGATTTGCCGGGAAATCCGGAGATCATGGATATGGGGTGCGGAACCGGGGCACAAACCCTGGTCCTTGCTGAACGGGGGATCGTCACGGCCGTGGATTTTCACCAGCCTTTTCTGGATATTCTCATGAAAAAGGCGGCAGAAAGGGGCCTTGATGATCGGATCGCCCCGCTGGCCTGTTCTATGGACACGCTCCCTCCACATACCAGGAGAGCAGACCTGATCTGGAGTGAAGGGGCAATTTACCTAGTAGGTTTTAAAAATGGCCTTTCCAAGTGGTGGAATCTGGTAAAACCAGGAGGATATATTGTTGTTTCAGAGGCGACCCGGATGGTGGACAAACCGGCACCAGAGGCAGCAGCATACTGGAATTCGCAATACCCGGATATCAAAACCGTGGAGGAAAACTGCAGAATAATTACTGAAACTGGTTATTCGTTTATTAAAACCCTGAAATTACCATCTTCTGCATGGGACAGGTTTTATGAGCCCCAGAGCGAAAAGATACGCACACTGCGCCAGGCATCGCTGACCGAGCAAGAACAGGCGATCCTCGATGAGATCGAGGAGGAGATCCGTATCCAGGAGCAGTATCCGGATATGTACGGGTATGTTTTCTACATGATGCAACGGCCTGTATGAAAAACACCTCCCGGCCCCTGAATAAATGATAGAATATCCCTTGAAACACAGGAAAGAAGAACAGATGAAGAGACCATTCGATGGAGGGCTGATGGAAAGCAGAGAGGCGAAGACCAGGCAAACCAGCAGAAATCGTCAGGGAGTGATGAGTTCGTGAGGCTGGCCGTTCTTCTTTCAGGCGGAAAGGATTCGATATACTCCTGCTGGAAAGCGATGCAGACAGACGAGGTGGTATGCTATATCACCATCCGATCGGTGAATACCGAGAGTTACATGTTCCACACCCCGAATATTGATCTCACCCGTCTTCAGGCCGAAGCAGCCGGAATTCCCCTCATTGAATGGCAGACGCAGGGACAGGAGGAGGTGGAACTGGGAGATCTGGACTCAGCGATTCAGGAAGCAGTCAGCCGGTATGAGATCGAAGGAGTGGTGTCAGGAGCGGTGCAGTCAGTATACCAGGCTGCCCGAGTACAGAGAATCTGTTCACGCCACAATCTCTGGTCATTTAACCCACTCTGGCTTTGTGACCAGGAATCATACATGCGAAATCTCGTGGAAAACGGATTTGATGTGATTGTTGCAGGAGTCTTTTCCGCCCCTTTTGATGAAACCTGGCTCGGAGAGCGGATAGACAACCGGTTCATCGACCGCCTCATATCGGTGCGTGACCTGTATGGGATATCACTGACCGGTGAAGGGGGAGAATATGAGAGCTTTGTCTGTGATGCACCCTTCTTCAGATACAGGATCCGGATATTGGGGAGTGAATTGGTCTATAAGAACCATAATGGCAGATTCCTGATCACGGACGCCAGGCTGGAGGCGAAATGATCCTCGTTCTTGACTGTACCAGGCAGGATCTCCCGTTACTAAAGGATGAGTTTGTGCAGCCGGTGCTTCATATCATCAGACAGGCTGGATATGAAGCCTGTGTAAAGCCCCTTGATTTGCCGCATATGCCACCGGGCTGTAATGCGAGTATTCTGACCGGGACTGCCCTGCAGGATCATGAGTTTCTCGCCACCGGCCTTCCCGAATGGCTCCTCGACTGGACCGGGCCGGTCCTTGGAATCTGTGCAGGAATGCAGCTTCTTGCCATGTCTGCCGGCGGGGATCTCATCGCTGATCAGAAGATCGGAATGACAGAGATCACCGTTACGAAAGAAAATCCGGTTTTTTCCGGACGTGACCGGTTTAATGCCTGGGAACTTCATCAGTCAGGAGTTGTCGTGCCAGAGTCAGTTCTCATTTGTGCAACCGGCGCAACCGGAGTCCAGGCAATCCGATATGCAGACCGGCCTTGGTACGGATTGCTCTTCCATCCTGAAGTCAGGAATGAGTGGATCATCCGCAGATTTCTCGAAGTCTATGTCCCCCGGACCGGAGACGTACCCCGGTAAGCCTGAGAGAGTTCAGGAGTACAAGCACGGTTGCCACCGGGTGCCCGAAAAACCTGGCCGCTGGGGAGAAAAAGCCGGCTATCTCCAAGAGGAAGGTGAAATCAGGAAACTGGAGCATTAATACATTTTTTTTCCGAACCACCACATTCTGCTGTCGAAACCTGATGGATCATCCGATACAGAGGAACGGGGATTTGGATCTGAAATTCTGCACCTTTTCCCGGCTGACCTGTCTCATCAATACGCATTCCGCATGCAGCAAGAATCTGATCTACCATGAACAGCCCTATTCCTGAGTTGGAACCGGTGCGTGGCCTGAATATTCGGTTCTTATCATCGCGGTTGATCCCCTGTCCGTCGTCCCTGATGATCCAGATCAGGCCTGATTCATCACACTGAAAGTCGCACACAATGTTCCTGACTCCCCCTCCATGATTCAGGGCATTATCAAAAAGATTGTAGACAACTCTTTCAATAAGGGGATCACCATACACTTCCACTCCATGGAGATTGTTTTGGATGGCTACCTGGTCAGAGAGCATCTCTGCAGCCGAACGGGTGATTCCCCCCAGGTTCAGCCACACCCTGGCAGAAGCTCCGGGTATCAGAAGCTCTCCGCTGGAAGAGATCTGGCGATGCATCGATGAGGCTGTCTTCTCCATCCTGATGATGATCTCATCAAACCGGCTGTCCGAATCGAGATCCCTGAGCAGGTCAAGATACCCGTACATGGCTGACAGGGAGTTTTGCAGATCATGGCGGGTGAGACTGGAGAGGATCTGCATCTTCTCCTGATTCTGAATCCCGGATTTCTGAATGCATTCCACAGAAACCTCCTGCTGGGAAATGAAGGATTCTTCAAAGGAGATGCCGGCATTCTGGAACTTTTTGAAGAGTTTCAATGCCGAGCAGGTCTGCCCGCCAGCAGGCGTATCTAGAAACCTGACGAGATCTCCAATAGCCGCAGTTGTAACCGGCGAAAGTTCATGCTCAATGATACATGCCTGCTCATCTGCAATATCAGGTGAAACCCCGATAAATTCAAAGAACCTGCGCAGAGTTTCATGCCTGATATGGATAACTTCTCCATGCACCCTTCCTTCAGGGGTGAGATAAAACCCCTCATATCTCCTCCATTCTGCAAGTCCAAGGCGGGTTATCCGGCCAACCATCTCTACCACAGAGGAGGGGGAAACCTTCAGCTGCTTTGCAATCTCACCCGTCCGGGCAAAACCTCTCTCCCTACTCAGAATAAAAATTGCTTCGAGGTAATCTTCCATTGCGGTTGACAACTTCAGACTCTTTTTCTTCATCACCGCTCCTCCTTATTATATCCCTGCCTTTATCTGTCACTTCAATCCGGACTGCAGGATCATCACCGGCATCCCTGCATGCACACCGGCATGAGACACATGCAATCCCGCTTTTAGCGCAGGCACATTCTTTGTGCTCCTGACCACACCTGCGCAGGTATCCGGTGCTGCAGAGCATGTCTATCCACCCGCCTGCCGAATTTTTCGGGATGCCCAGTTCTGCTGATATTTCAGCGAGCAGACATCCACCCCGGGAACTGATGAAACTGAGAACCGCAAGTCCTTCACTCACAGCAGCACTCCCCCTGTGAACATCCAAACAGGATCTTCCTGATCCGCGGATACAACGGAGCTGCAAGGATTGAAGCCCATATAAAACCGGAACCGGTAAGAAAAACCCATTCCGGCGCTTCTCCTTCCAGCACAAGCGACAGGGCCTGAGCTGCAAAGATGATGGCGGTGCAGACTCCGAAGATGAGAAGGAGTAAAAGCCCCGCATATCCAAACTGGACAAACCTGGCACGATCCGCATTTCCTTCAACAAGACCGGTAACCAGAATGGCGCCCAGAAGAATGAGGATACATCCCCCTGCAACATCCGGAGCTACCGGAATGCCAGTGTCAATTCCAAGGCCCCCTCCGATGGAGAGCAGCCCGCTGCACAATACAACCACGGCGATTACCGCGGTCCAGATATAGAGATTTGCGTGAGGAAGATGATGCGTTGACATGATTACACCCCGATGATGAGCGACCCGGCCACCTGAACCAGCCAGGCAAAGACAAATGCCACCAGTATCCCCCACCCAAGAGCGATACCGGTCCATTTCCAGGATCCCATCTCCTGTTTTACCACACCCAGTGTTGCAACACAGGGGAGGTACAGAAGCACAAATACCATGTACGCAAGAGCAGTCACCGGCCCTAAGGCTGGATCAGCAGAGAGGGCTATCCCAAGCGTTTCCTCTCCCCCATAAAGAGCACCCAGGGATCCGACCACGACTTCTTTTGCAATAAATCCGAATATCAGGCCGACAACCAGCTGCCAGGTGAAACCCAGGGGAGCAAAGAGCGGTTCTGCCAGGTGGCCAAGCATTCCGGCATAACTCCCGGCAGATCCATACTCCACCCCGAGCGGCATGGAGGCGAGGATCCAGACCACGATCACCCCACCAAATATGACGATCCCGGCCCGCTGGAGATACTCCTTTCCACGGTACCACATATGAAGGCCTGCAGCCCGGATCGTCGGGCTGCGGTACGGAGGCAGTTCCATGATGAAAGGTGAGGGCTCATCGCGAAATACGAACCTACGAAATAACAGGGCAGTTAAGATGGCAACCACGATACCAAGCACGTAGAGAAGGAATATCACGGTACCTGCCTGGTGAGCGAAGAAAACACCTGCAAAGAGGACGTATACCGGAAGTCGTGCGGCACAGGACATGAAGGGTATCGCTATGATAGTGATTATTCGGTCAGCCCTGCTCTGGAGAGTTCTCGTTGCCATGATAGCCGGAACATTGCATCCGAATCCGATGAGAAGGGGAATAAACGCCCTTCCATGCAGTCCGATACTGTGCATGAGCCGATCCATAACAAATGCAGCACGTGCAAGATACCCTGAATCTTCCAGCAGTGAGAGGATCAGGAACATGATGAAGATACTTGGCACGAAGCTGAACACAGACCCGACACCTCCGATTACTCCGTCAGAGAGGAAGGAAGTTATGACCGGATCCAGTCCGCTGCCGGTTACCAGTTCGCTGAAGGATCCGAAGAAAATCTCCAGACCTGCGGCAAACGGGCCCGAGGCACTGAAAGTCATCTGGAAAGTGAACCACATGAACGAGAGGAAGATGGGAATACCAAACCATCGGTGAGTGAGTACCTGGTCAAGCAGATCGGCAGGATGGACATTCCTTATCGAACAGCGAACAGCACAGCAGGTGATCTGCTCTGCCATCCTGTACCGGGCATGCATAATGTCTCCGATGATGCCGTCGATCTCAGCCGGGTCACCGTTGTCAATGAACGGGATGACAATTCCCGGTTCATGAAGTGAGCGTTGCAGAACATCATCGCCCTCAAGAAGGCGGATAGCCGCATATTCCGGAGGTAAACCATCAAGATATTCACGCTTTTCCTGGAGGAACAAAGTGATATCAGATATCCGGGAAGAGACCAGGGATGAATACTCAACTACTGCCGGTTTCTGACCAGATGAATCACTGGCAGTCCGGATGATCTCGTCAGTCAGGGAATCGATTCCTTCTTTCCTGCTTGCGGTGAGCCGTACCACAGGAAGACCGATATTGGTGGAAAAACACCGGGTATCAATCTGAATGCCTCCTTCTTCAGCAAGATCAGACATGTTCAGCGCGATAACCATCGGAATGCCGGTTTCCATCAATTGTGTGGAGAGAAACAGGTTCCGCTCGATGTTGGTGGCATCAATGATCTGAACAATCACATCAGGATGAGAGTGTAACAGGGCATCGCGTGCGACCTGCTCATCCGGAGTAAGGGCGCTGAGGCTGTATGTTCCCGGCAGATCAGAAATCTCCAGGCAATATTCCCCACAGATTCGTGAACCTTCCTTGATGTCAACAGTAACACCGGGATAATTCCCGGTGTGCTGGTGAACCCCGCACAGAGCATTAAACAGGGTTGTTTTTCCGACATTCGGATTACCGGCAAGTAAAACTCGTATTCTTTTCATGCAACACCTTGAAGAGGTTTTACCAGGACCATACCGGCAGCACCGGTACCAAGGGCATACCGGCTTTCCCGTATCCTGATAATGACCGATTCATTTGCTTTCTGGACAACCGTAAGTTCTTCACCAACTCGTACCCCAAGGACACCAAGGGTGTTTGACAGATACCCTGATCCACAGATGTGTTCAACACGAACACGGTCGCCGGCTTTCATCAGGCTGAG
>CAZXRT010000066.1:0-8930 GCA_964642535.1 uncultured Methanospirillum sp. | reverse complement strand
ACGGGCCGGTACATCGATCTGGTTGATATCGCGATCATGACCGGAAACCACATGATTCCGACGGCAACTGTCCGGGCACGGGTAGGTGGAGAAGAACATGTATGCTGCAGCACCGGAAACGGGCCGGTTGATGCCGCCATCAGGGCTATGGTTGGCACAGTCCCCCGTGCTGCAGTTCTCAAGGAGTTTAACATCTCTGCGATATCAGAAGGGAGTGATGCGATTGCTCACGTCTCTCTGGTCGTAGAGGATGAAAAGGGCCGGCTGTTTGACGCAGCATCATCAGGTGATGATATCGTGATGGCATCGGCTGAAGCAATGGCAAACGCACTGAATATGGTATACCGGAATGGCGCAAACAATCGTTGAGAAGATATTTTCCCGGCATTGCGGGAAGGATTCCAGAGCTGGTGATGTTGTCATGGCACCTGTGGACGGGGCCATGATGCATGATATCACCGGACCGCTGGCAATCGAGAAGTTTTACGAGATGGGCGGAGAAAAGGTCTTTGATCCGTCAAAGGTGATCATGCTCTTTGATCATCAGACTCCCGCAGATTCACTGAATGCCGCAGAAAACCAGAAGAAGATGCGGCAGTTTGCACAGGAGCAGGGGATCCTGAACTATGACATCAGGGAAGGGGTCTGTCACCAGGTAACCCTTGAGAAGGGGAGGGTCTGCCCGGGAGATATCGTCATCGGGGGGGACTCCCACACCTGTACCTATGGTGCAGTGGGTGCCTTTGCAACCGGCGTGGGCTCCACGGATCTCGGATTCGCCCTCCGGTTTGGGAACCTCTATTTCAGGGTTCCGGAGAGCATCAGGGCAAATGTGACTGGTTCTTTTGCACCGCGGGTCGGGGCAAAGGATCTGATCCTCAACATTATCAAGGATATTACCGTGGACGGTGCCACCTACAAGGCGGTTGAGTTCACCGGTGAGACGGTTGCTTCCCTGTCCATGGCCGGGAGAATGACCTGCTGTAATATGGCAATTGAGATGGGCGGCAAAGCAGGAATTGTCCCTCCGGATCAGGTAACCGCGGAGTATCTGAAGGGAAGGGTCACCTGTCAGCCTGCAGACCTGACAAGTGATGAAGGGGCAGTCTATTCCTCATGGCGGGAATACGATGCCGGCGATCTGGTTCCCCAGGTTGCTGTTCCCCATAACGTGGACCAGGTGGTCGATGTCACCGATATCGCCGGCACTCCGGTCGATCAGGTGTTCATCGGTTCATGCACAAACGGCAGGTTTGAAGACATGAAGGAAGCAGCAGAGGTTCTTGGGAACCGGTCCTTCTCTGACAAGGTCCGGGTCCTGGTGATCCCTGCGTCCCGTGACGAGTATCTGAAAACCCTGCGGGCAGGTCTGATCGAGCGGTTCGTTGAGGCGGGAGCGTTAGTTGAGGCACCATGCTGTGGTCCGTGTATGGGAGGATCCTTCGGCCTGATTGCTGCCGGTGAGGTCTCGTTCTCGACATCGAACCGGAATTTCAAAGGCCGGCAGGGTTCAACCGAAGGCAAGGTATACCTTGGTTCTGCGGCGACCGCTGCAGCTACGGCAATAACCGGTGTCATCACCGATCCCCGGGAGGTGCGGTGAATGAGAGTTTGGAAGTTTGGGGACAATATCGATACGGATGCGATCATTCCCGGCCGGTTCCTTACCATCAATGATCCCAAAGGGCTTGCTGAACATGCCTTTGAAGGATTCCGGGACGAATTTGCAGGAAAGGTCCGGGAAGGCGATATAATCGTTGCAGGCCGGAACTTTGGCTGCGGCTCATCACGTGAGCATGCTCCCATGGCCCTGACCGGATCAGGGGTAAGCATTGTGATCGCCGAGTCGTTTGCCCGTATCTTCTACCGCAACAGTGTAAATGTCGGCCTGCTCCCTGTTCTCTGTCCGCATGCTGGTGAGATTACTGAACAGGATCAGATTGTTGCCCGCCTCGCAGACGGGTATATCGAGGTTTCCGGAAAAAGATTTGATATTGAGCCTGTTCCGGAGTTTCTTCAACGGATCATTGATGCCGGCGGACTTGTTGAGTATGCAAAAAAGACAGGAGTGAAGACTGGTGCATGAAGTAGCGGTCATCGGAGGAGACGGAATCGGCCCGGAGATCATCGCAGCTGGAAGGAAAGTCCTTGATGCAGCGGGAGAACGATATGGCTTTGAGATTGGGTGGACCGACTTTGAGATCGGGGCAGACCGGTATCTGAAGACGGGTGAACTGGTGACAGAGGCTGAGATTGACGCCTTGTCATCATACCCTGCGATATACTTTGGGGCCATTGGAGATGACCGGGTGACGCCCGGGATCCTTGAGAAAGGGATCCTGCTTAACCTGCGTTTCTCCTTTGACCAGTATGTGAACCTGCGGCCAATCCGGATGCTTGCCGGTGTTGAGACTCCTCTTGCCGGGAAAGGTCCGAAGGACATTGATTTCGTGGTTGTCAGGGAGAATACCGAGGACTTTTATGTCGGGATTGGTTCCCGGTTTAAAAAAGCCGAAAAAAAGCAGCTGGAGGTTGTGCGCAATCTGTACTCTGTGAAATTCGGGCTTGATGTCGAGAGCGATGCCGAGGAGATAGCTTACCAGATCGGAGTTCTTACACGGGAAGGATCCCGGCGTGTCATGGAGTATGCGTTCAATACTGCACGGAAACGGAAGAAAAGAGTCACTTCCGTTGACAAGGCGAACGTTCTCTCTGATGTGTATGGTCTGTGGCGCGATGTCTTCCGGGATGTTTCGGCCCAGTATCCGGATATCACCACCGAGTTCAACTTTGTAGACGCGATTACGATGTGGTTTGTGAAAAACCCTGAGTGGTTTGACGTGGTGGTCACCCCGAACATGTTTGGCGATATCATCACCGACCTGGGTGCCATGATCCAGGGAGGACTCGGTCTAGCACCGGGAGGAAACATCAACCCGCAGGGGACTTCGATGTTTGAACCGATTCACGGTTCAGCACCGAAATACAAAGGTCAGAACGTGGCAAATCCCCTTGCAACTGTCTGGGCAGGAGCCCTGCTTCTCGAGCACCTGGGCGAAGACGAAGCTGGAGCCGCTGTTGTGAAAGGGATTGAAGCCTCCATTCATGAAGGCGTGGTCACCCGTGATATGGGCGGGAGTGCAACAACCAGTGCAGTCGGTGACTGGCTGGCTGAATGGATAAAAAAGTCCGGATAATCTCCGGATCTGATCTTTTTTCCCTGATATCTGTGAAGCAGGTTTGATCCGGGTGTCTTTTTTCCCGATAGGGTGCACAGGGATTACGAATATCGGCTGAAAAAATCACTGGACAATGAAAAACGAAGAAACGCTAAGGGGGAGATTTGAACTCCCGAGGGATTACTCCCACAAGATTTCCAATCTTGCGCCTTCCCAGACTAGACTACCTCAGCAAAAGAATTGCCCTATTCTATTAGCTCTTTCAGGTTTAAGCATTTCCTGTAGTATCTGAAACCTGATGCCCTTTCCAAATCGCAGGATACCTATCTGATTCAGGAAAGATCATACGGGGAGCGATGATCAATCCTTTTTCTCCGGGAACAACCCGCGATGAGCTCATCAGTGCCTCACCGAGCCCGATAAAATCACCGCGCTCGGTAAATATGGCAACTGTATCCTCCATCTGGAATCGTCCGGCGCTGATCAGACCCCGTCCTGAGAGTCGCGCCCCATGACAGATGGCTCCGGCAGCTGATTCCTTAATGATTACTCTGGGAATATCTGGCAGGGAACTTTCCATGGGCAGGATCATTGACGAGAGAATCCGGGCATCGCCATTCTTCGCATCTTCTACTGCATCACGGACCTGGTGAAGAGAATGGATCCTGTCCTCTGTGAAGGCCGAGGACCTGCTCCGCCGAAGCTCCTGCATGTGTGCACCGACACCCAGAGCGAGTCCGATATGATGACAGAGTGACCTGATGTAGGTGCCCGAATCACACCTGACCCGCAGCAGAACCAGCCGGCTGTCCTGATCAAGGATCTCACACTCCAGGATCTCCCTGATTCTCAGCGCTCTCTTAACGGCACTCTTCCTTGGGGGGCGCTGGTATATTTTTCCGGTAAACTGGTGCACGACGGCGTCCAGGTCTGATCTGCTGACATCTCCATGGAACCGCAAAAGGCAGATGTATTCCTTCTCATCCAGGTGAAGGATGGAGGTCAGGCGGACTGCTTTTCCAAGAAGGACGACCAGAACCCCGGATACCTGGGGATCCAGGGTTCCGGTATGCCCGACCTGCGTAACTCCGGTCATCTGCCTGACCCAGGCAGCGACCTGGTGGCTGCTCGGTCCACGGGGCTTGTCAATCAGGATGATTCCCCCTCCTCCGGGTAATGGGATGAGGGGATTGCCTGACTTAGAATCAGAGGAAATTTCTGGATTTTTGGTCATGTCAGTGGTTCATGAGGAGGTAGAGGTTCAATTCGTCGAGTGTTCCTTCAAGGGATCCGTCACCGGTTACATCGGGGGTGATACCGGCAGCTTCCATCGCTGCAGCCGTGACATCACCAATAGCAATCAGAATGAGATCTTCTCTCCGTCTCCATATGGCAGATTTGAATGAAAGGGCACTGGTAAAGAGGATTGCTTCCGCGTCCCGGAGATCCAGTTCCTCATACGTCGGAATCAGGGCATAAATGTGGAACTCTGCCGGGATTCCCCCGGCAGACCGGATCGCTTCCAGGAGGTCGGGATTCGGAGCATCGGACCTGGGGATTCCGATCGTCTTTCCTGAAATCCAGTCTCCGAGGTACGGGACAAATGCCCGTGAATAGAATTCGTGAAGGACTTCACACGGGATTCCCTTGTCCCGGAGGGCTTTTGCGGTCTGTGGGCCGATGGCAATCACCCGGGGAAGAGGGCACCGGCTTAAAAGGGGTCCGATTTTCACTGCCGGAAGAGCACTGGTAAAGAAGATACAGTCAAATTGTTCTTCTTCAACCTGTTCGATAAAGAGGTCAATCTGGTCCTGATCAATCTCACTGCTCAGAGGGACAACCGGGTAACAGTCATGTCCGCGACGCAGACATCGCTGCTGATCATCCAGTTCCTTTCCCCTGAGCCGGGTTATTGCGATCTTCATGCCCTCTTTCGTCCTCCGGTCATCAGACCTGATATGCGGTTATTTTTTGTCTTTCAAACACTTAAACACCGTGCGCAAACGCATGGAATAATATAGGAGCATCGACAACGGGTCTTGGGCGCAAATCCCGGTGAAATGGATGATTTTAGTATTTCTTGGCACCCTGGCAGGTATCACCTGTGGTGTTGTGGGGGGGTTGATCCCCGGGATTCATTCAAATACTATCGCCGGAATTCTGCTTGGCCTGTCTCCTGTCCTTCTTGCACTTCTCGGTCCACAGGGGCTCGGGGTATTATTCATGGCCATGCTCATTACTCATTCATTTCTTGAGATCCTCCCTTCCACCTTTTTTGGGGTTCCTGATAGCGGAACTGCCCTTTCCGTGCTTCCTGCACATGCCCTGACTCTTGAAGGGAAAGGAGAGGAGGCAGTCAGGTTGTCAGCCCTGGGTTCTGCCTGGGGTGTCATCATCGGTCTGCCGGTATCTGTCCTGCTGTATCTGTTCATCCCGGCATTTCAGGATTCGATTGACTGGGGGGTGGGATCCCTGCTGATCCTGATGATGGGTCTGATCATCATTTCCAGTGAATCGCCATCATGGAATCTCACAATATTTGTCTGTTCGGGTATCCTTGGTCTCTTTGCATTCAGGTATGAATTCCTCGTGTGGTCGGCTGCAGGTTCAGGGAGTGTTCTGATGCCCCTTCTGACTGGCCTTTTTGGGTTGTCAGTTATTCTGACCTCTTCACAGGGACCGATCCCGGTGCAACGGTTTTCCGGACTTTGTCTTGAGAACTTGCAGGTCATCAGATCGGCAATCCAGGGCACCGGGGCAGGGGTGATGGTGGGATGGCTTCCCGGCCTGTCCACCGCATCGGCCAGTGCAGTCGTGAATGCCTGGATCCGGTATGATACCGATAGGCGGCAGTACCTGGTTGCAACCGGTGCAGCATCCCTGGTGAATGCATTCGTCGGACTTGCAGCGTTTTTTGCAATTGACCGGACACGAAGCGGGGTGATGGTTGCTCTTTCTTCGTTTGAGGCACCATCATATCCGATCCTTCTTGCGGTATCAGCAGGAGCCGCTCTTGCAGCCTATGGAATTACTGTGCATCTTGCCGGATGTGCCGGCTGGTTTTCAGGGCTTGACGGGACTGTCATCAACACGATCGTTGCCGGTTTTGTGATACTGCTCAATGCCCTCTTTACCGGACCTTTCGGGCTTCTGATCCTGTTTTGTGCAACAGGGGTAGGGCTGGTTCCCAACCTTCTCAATATCCCGCGGGTGACATGCATGGGTGTGGTCACTCTTCCGGTTATTCTCTATTCGCTTGGAATAGGGGGGTTTTGATGGATCCTCCTTCCTGCCCTGATCAGATTATCCGGCGATACTGGTTCGGTGATCTGACTCCTGAAGGATGGACTCCGGTGAGTGATGATCCTGCGTCCGTTCTCCTGCGGCTTTTTTCTCAAACCCGGGCTGGCTGGAGTACACCCACATGGGAGAATGCTATTACGAGTGGATTTTGCACAACGAAGGAGGAATACTATTCCCGACTGCGGGATCTCTGTCTCTGTTGGTCAGAACAGGAGATGAAGAGATTCAACTCCTCCGGAGAAGCACGGCTGATCCACCTGGTTCTGATCTTGCGGGAGACTGATCTGCTCATAGGCCGGGTCCGGGAGCAGATTGATATCTGGAACAGGATGACGGGGGATGACTCTGATCTCTCTGATCCAAAGCAGGAAGGGGAATTTCAGGATTCCAAACCCGGCATCGTGACAGATACCGGCCCCTCTCTGCTGGCTCAGGATCTCAACAGGATGAAGATCAGCCGGTTGCGGATCTCACAGGATATTATACAGAGGAGTGAGGTTATCCTTCCGAACTGTAGCAGCCTGGTCGGACCCCTTGTCGCTGCACGCCTTCTATCTGCCGCCGGAAGTCTGAAAAATCTCTCCCGGATGCCTGGATCCGGCATTCAGATTCTTGGTGCAAAAAACGCCTTCTTTTCCCATAAAAAAACCGGTTCACCTCCGCCAAAGCACGGATTATTGTTCGAACATAAGCGGGTGCATGTTGCTCCACGCAAGGTCAGGGGGAAGGTGGCCAGGACCCTCGCATCAGCCCTTGCAATCGCATCGCGAATTGATTATTATCGGGGGACGGCGGATCCTCTTTTTCTTGAGCGGGCGAACCAGCGCATTGACCTGGCAGGGAGGCGGTCATGATCTGGAAAGATCAGATATTGTACACCCGGGGAAAACCGGTATCCGGGGATCGGATTGTGGGCGGTCTCCGGGTCTGGCCTCCTGAACGAAGTAAACTGGCTGCATTATACTACCGGGGAGAGGTTCCCGGGATCGGGAAAGAGGATCAGATTCTGTATCTGGGGGCGGCTGCTGGGACTACGGTATCACACCTTGCAGATTACTCAGGAATAATCTATGCAGTGGAGATGGCACATGAACCTCTTCCCCGCCTTCTTCAGGTCTGCAGGATCAAACGAAACATTATCCCAATCCCTGCCGATGCCCTGCATCCTGAACAGTATTCTATGCTGGTCGGTGAAGTTGACTTGCTGTACCAGGATATCGCCCAGCGTAACCAGGTTGAAATAGCCTTGGAAAACATTTGTATGCTTCATTCAGGCGGGTACCTGATTCTGATGCTCAAAACCCACAGCATATCAGGTACAATGTCTCCGGGGGATATCTGCAGGGAATCAGTAGCGGCTCTCGTCCGGGGGGGTTTGAAAGTGATATCGGTGACCTGGCTTGATCCGTATCATCGTGATCATGCTGCAATTATCTGCAAAAAAGGAGAAGAATCATAGCCCGAAGCAGATTCGAACTGCTGTCACAAGGTCCAGAGCCTTGTATGATTGACCTCTACACTATCGGGCTTCGTGTGCCTTCATATTTTTCTCGGGCGTCCTATATAATGGTAATGTTCCGGCATCCTGCTGCTTGATGGTGCCCGGGGAGAACTGCGCGATATGGGATGTTGTCCATCGGGAGATAGGGTCCCGCTGACTGTGAAAGGCACCCCTCCTCTGATCAGAAATATTATGTTCAGAGGGGTTCTATTTTATTTTGGTTCTGATTCTTGTTTCTTTTCCTTCCTGCAATACCAAAAAGGATATAATAAGGCTTCCACAAATATCTGATCATACTTCGATTTTCTCGGAGTATACGGCATGAAGATCTGATAAACTCCCTCTGGATCAGTGGTTTTTGTCAGAAATGAGTGCTATTCGAACAATCGGATTGTTCGGAGGACATTTAATGAACGCACGAATAGCAGTTATTCTTATGGTGCTTGTTGCATGTGCATTTGTTGCACTGCCGGCATCAGCAGCACTCAACAAGATCAGCCAGGGGGGCGACGTCTTCCTTGGTGAAAAGAGTCTTGATGTGTCCGCTGCAGTCGGCTCTGCCCAGCAGATTGCATGGTGGCAGCCAGGTACTAACTCAGCTACCGAGCAGCCAGCTGACATTGAGACTATCACCGATGCTTCCACCTTCTACGTGTCACCAGACATCTTCACCGGCAGGACCGGTATCTGGTACCAGTGGAATGGAACTGTGAAGGGCAGCCCGGCATTCAATGTCAAGGAGCCCTCTCTCAGTCTGCGCATCTGGGACTCCACCGCAGGTGAAGACATCAGCGGCAAGGCAATCCCGGTCGGTAACTACGCTAACTTTATCGTAGAGACCAACATGCAGAGCATCTCCACCCGTGCAGGATACGCAGCCGCTGACGGTCCCTTCAAGATCAAGGTCAAGACCGCAGACGGTGGTGTATACCAGCAGCTCGTTGGAA
>CAZXRT010000065.1:0-8936 GCA_964642535.1 uncultured Methanospirillum sp. | reverse complement strand
GGTACCTCTGTCATGCCACCCTACCTCTTCGGTCCCGTGTTCTCCCGCAGGCTGGGCCGGTCACTGGGTATCGACCTTGTGCCGATGAAAACCTGCACGTATGACTGTGTGTACTGTGAATGTGGCAGGACCACCTGCATGACAACAACCAGACAGGATTTTTACCCCCTCTCAGAGATCATCAAGGAGATAGACGAGTACCTCTCCACCTCCCCCCGGCTCGATTATGTCACCCTTGCAGGGTCCGGGGAGCCAACCCTTTCGACCCGGATCGGACCGGTCATCAGACACCTGAAAACTGCCTGGCCTGATTACCGGGTTGCGGTCCTCACCTGTGGCAGTCTTCTGACTCATCCTGATGTCAGATCTGAGATCCTGGATGCCGATGTTGTCATCCCGACGCTCTCCACGGTTATGGAGGATACTTTTGTGAAGATCCACCAGCCGGCACCCGGCATCTCATCTGACATGATTGTTGAGGGGATTATCAGATTCAGGGATGAATATTTAGGAGAGATGTGGCTGGAGGTGTTTATCATTCCCGGAATCAACACATCAGATGCCGAATTATCTGCACTCCGCCGGACTCTTGCAAGGATTCATTCTGATCGTATTCAGATCAATACCCTTGACCGGCCAGGCACCTGCTCGTGGGTGACTCCTGCAACGCCTGATGAACTCCTGCGGATCCGGGCTGTCCTGAACTGCCTGGATGCTGAGATCATCCCCTCGTAATCCTTGTTCTCCTGATGATCCCTGACTCGGTATTATCCGTGTCAGGTGCAATGATGGCGGTTGCGGTATGCTTATGCAGGTACAGATTGAACAATTCGTATCCGCCTGGCGGATGATGATCAACATGAACATATCAATTGACGGATTCTGGACAACCAAAGCAGGTGATTATGATCCCCAGACCAGCCTCAAGACCCCGGTCTCTGATAACCGGTTTTTTTACCGGATAAACCATGATTCCACGGTCAGGCAGAAGGTGATTGTTGAGATCCTGGTGGATTCCAAACAGGTAGCCCTGGTTCATGACTGGCTGAGTAAAGACGGGAAAGAGACGTTCTTCTTTGATGTCCCTTCTGAACTGCGAAAACCCGGGACACACACCCTGGTATTCAGGTTGTACTCTCCTGAGAGTGAGGCTGCTGATGCAAAACAGGGCCCGATGATCTACGAAAGCCCGCATTTCTCACTCGAATATCTTCCCTGAAAGCAGGGGTCGTTCTCTCCCTTCCCCTCTTATTCACAAGGGCCGGTTCTCTCTCGAATGGATGGTTTTTCCGTTCAGTCACGCAGTGGCTGCTGATCCTGGTGGTTGAAATGATACGGGAGGTATAATGTGAATGTTGATCCTTTCCCGGTTCCTTCACTGGAGCACTGGATTCTTCCCCCATGAAGAACGATGATCCTCCGCACGATTGCAAGTCCCAGTCCTTTTGCTTCCGGGTCACGCCGTGCCGGATCACCGGTGGTAAACTCATCCCAGATCTTGTCCATGAGGTCAGGATCAATCCCGACTCCGGTATCCTGGATGGACACGCTTACTCCTTCCCTCTCCTCTGCTGCGGTTATGGTGATTGAACCTTTGAAATTGTTGTATTTCACTGCGTTGTTAATCAGGTTACGGAAGAGCTGACTGGCATGACTTTTCGAGAGCCTGATGATGATCTCTTCCGGGATATCCATGACGATGGTGATCTCTTTCTGTTCTGCAGGAAAGGAGTTCGCTTCCACCGCACTTGCGATCAGGGTATGCAGGTTGTACTCTGCATAGTCCGTGATCGAGTACTGCCGGTTCAGCTGGGTGTACAGGACGATATCCTCCACCATCTTCTGCAGGTACTGGATGCTCTTATGGAATATCTCAAGAAGGGATTTTGAATCCGGATCAGTGATCCCGATGATCAGGAGGGGAAGCATGGCAACAACCGGGGTGAGAGGTGTCCTGAGATCATGGGCGATCTGGTAGATGAACTGATCTTTCTGGATCAGCAGTTGTTCCACCTGTTCCTTGCTCTCTTCAAGATCGCGGGTCCGTTCCCTGACCCGCTCTTCGAGCCCGTCGTTCACCCGGATCATCTGGGCTCTGATCTCTTCCAGGTCCCGGTTGCGTTCCTTTATCTCTGAAAGAGAACTGAGCAGCTTCTCCTCGGCTTTCTTGATCTCTGAGAAATCCCTGCTGTTCAGGATGATTCCGTGGATGACCGGATCATCAAGCAGGTTTGTTCCGATCGTCTCAAGATACACATACCCGTCTGTTTTATGGCGGTGCCGGTACACAAGCCGCCGCTGGATGCCTGGCGTAGCCATCAGGTCGTCGAGTAACCGGGAAACCCCGGCATAATCATCAGGGTAGATCATCTGGGGGGTGAACGGCTGGTGGAGGAACTCTTCAGGGCTGAATCCGATGACCCGTTCAATTGAGTCACTGACATACCTGCAGGTCTTGTCCTCGTCGATGACCATGATGATGTCAGATGAATTTCTCACGAGAAGCCTGAGCCGCTCTTCATCCCTGCGAAGATTCTCCTGAATCTGGTGGAGATCCGTGATGTCCTGAACGGTCCCGTGAATCCTGGCTTCATCTCCCTCCCCGACAGGTTCAGGATTGGCAATGACATTCAGCCACCGGACTTTTCCATCCGGGTGATCGTAGCGGACGGCGGCCCCTGCCGCCAGAGACGGGATCGGATTGTACACGTCCCTGGAACTGGTGTCTGCAACGGGATTCCTGAATACCGATGCACAGACCTGGGAGAAAGAACCGGCCTCATCCCCGGGAATTCCCAGGATCCCGTATGTTTCCGGTGTGCAGGTGAGACTGCCGGTTTTGGGGTGGTAGTCAAAAATGCCGATTCTGGCATTTTTTTGGGCCTCCCTGAGTTGCTCTTCACTTTTTCGAAGTCGTTCGTCAGACTCTGCCCTCCTTGCTTCTTCAGTCTCAAAGACATGGTTGATGATGATCAGCGAGATGAGGATGGTGACAAGGAGAAGGGTCATGAGTGCCGGAACGATTGCCGATTTCATGACTTCCTGATCCCAGTCGGTGACATATGCGTCAACACCCAGAACGGCGACGATCTCCTCTTCCCCGGGTCTGCTGATAGGGACATACCCGCTGACGAACGTTCCCCACCGGTCCGTATATGGACCTTCCACAACCTCCTCTCCGGTCTGAAAAATGTCCCTGGCCGTTGGTGGTGCCTCGGAATACTCCTGGCCGGGTGGGGAGTAATCAGGACTATTTGGCTCTTCTGAATCAGCAAGGAAGATGATCGTCCCATCCGGTTTTTGCACCATCAGGTACGCAAACCTGTACAGGTCACTTGAGGAGGCGATAGCCCCCATCTGGTGCTTCACCGCCCTGTACTCACCTGTCCCGGCCATCGGGATCTGATCTGGTATACGAGAAATATCCGAAGAATTAAGTCCGACTGAGGCGAGCCTGACCTGGGTGATCAGTTGTTCCCTCAGTTCGGATTCATGGGCCTGAATGGTTCCTGCTGTGATGATAATCCCGGTCCCGACTACCAGGATAAGGGCAATGATGAGCAGTCTCCTTCGGCTCATCAGGAACGGTGGCTGGAGAGTGTGTGTGGTCGGGCTCATTCCTCTCAGGTTCTACCGGGATGACAGCAGGAAACTCTGGAGAGATGATCCCCGGGTTCTGCTCCTTCTCATCTGAATATATTCTGCCCTGATGATTAGGTATTCGTTTTGATCCCGTAAGGGGGGGTATCATTGGTCTCATTGTGAATACCCGGGGAAAAACCCGGTTCCGGAGGCGATGATATCAGGGAAGAAGATATTTCCCGGGAGGCACGGTGATCTCAAACCGTGCTCCTTCTCCCGGAACGCCGGTCTCCCTGATGGTGAGATCTGTGACGCTCAGAATTTCCCTGCTCAAAAAAAGTCCGAGACCGGTTCCATGGCCTACATTTCTCTCAAATATCCGCTCTTTCAACTCTGTTGGAATGCCCACCCCGTCATCTTCAATCGTGAGGACCAGGTTTCCCCCTTCCATCCGGTGCCAGGTTCTGATCAGGGTCGGGACTCCTGCGTACCGGTTTGCATTGTCAAGAAGATTGTACAGCACTTTTTCAAAGAGGGGATCTGCGACAATCCTGACGGATCCAAAGGCATTTTCCACCCTGATTCCATCGGTGTCAATCATCTCACAAACCTTCTCAAATACTTCTGCCGGTGATATCCACTGGGCAGTATTGATCCCCAGGTTCTGGTAATACCCGGTAAAGGATACCAGGTTCGAGATGATCTCTGCCATCTCCTCGACCTTCTCCAGCATGGAGCGGTTCATGGCCGGATCCTCCTCTTCGCTGATCAGTGAGCAGTACAGACGAAGAGCGGTGATCTTGTTCAGGATATCGTGCCTGGTGATGGAGGAGAGCAGGTTCAGTTTCATATTTGCCCGTTGCAGGGCTTCATGCTGGGAGACCCGTTCGGTATTGTCCCTGATGACTGCCACGAGTCCTGATACCTTTCCCTCAGGATCATGGAGCGGGGCTGAGTGGATCTCTGCGGTGAAGATCTCAAAGTTATGCCTGAAAAGCCGGTAGATGATCGGAGGGGCTGTCTCTCCCTGCATGTGTTTTGCGATACAGGAGTATGCAAGGTGACGATCATCAGGATGGATCCAGGTGGTGATATTCTCCCCGGTGACATTCCTGCCGGGGAGGATCCCGAATGTCTCATAGACCCGGGGAGAAGCGAAGATGACCGTTCCTGCAGTATCCGTGATAACAATGGCGTCAGGGGATGCCTGGATGAACGACTGGTAGAGTTCGTGAGAATGCTTAAGTTCCTCCTGCTCTGCTCTCCGCTGGGTAACATCCTGCACTGTCCCGAATGCTCTCACTTTCCCGTCAGGCCCTTTCGTCAGTTTCCGGATGGCATGCAGGTAACGGAGTGAATTATCAGGAAGAATGATCCGGTACTCATCCTCCGAATTCTCAATCTCCCCTGCGAGGAGTTTTTCCTGTGCTTCCCTGACCCGCTGCCTGTCGCTCGGGTGGATATAGGTGTTAAAAGAGAAAAAGTCCGCTTTTTCAGTCCGCTGAAGCCCGAACAGCCGGAAAAACCCATCCGAAAAGACCCCTTCCCCGGTCCTCAGGTCCATTGTCCAGCTTCCGCTCCCGGTGACTTTTTCTGCCAGGGTCAGCAGGGTCTGGTTTTCGATAAATGCCCTTTCGCTCTGTCTTCTTCTGATCGCCTGGTGGATCTTATGCTGCAGTTCGGCAAACTGGGCTTTGGGATTCCCGCCCTTTTGAAGGTAAAAATCAGCACCACCTTCGATGGCAGCTATCACAACATCCTCTCTTCCCTTTCCGGTAAAGAGAATAAACGGGATATCATTCAGCTCAGGGTTTTCTCTGATGATTCTGAGGAATTCCAGGCCGTCTTTTCCCGGCATCTGGTAGTCAGAGATGACTGCATCAACCTTTGTGTGCTCAAGGATGTCCATTGCAGTATCGGCTGATTCACGTGTTTCTACCCGGTAATCCCCGTTTCTCTCGAGGAACAGTTTCGCGATCTCGAGAAGTGTGGGTTCATCATCCACATACAGGATGAACGCGGGAGATGAGGACATCTGTAAAACAAAAAGTGGTGCCGTTCACGATATATGTTCCGGTTATGAGGTACCTGTGTCAGTGATTGTGGCTATGTGCCGTTGTCCACCTTTCCCCTGACCAATGAGCAGAGGATACCGGCACTACACAGGAGGGTGAAGAACAAAAATCCGGTATGGAGGCTCTCGATGAACTGGGGATAATATTCCGCTGTTATCTGGACCGGGCCGATATAGATGGCAAAGAGCATCATGGCAAAACCCATGGAAAGCATCTGGCCAAGAAGTCTCATCGTCGCCAGGGTTCCTGATGCAACGCCATATACTCTTTTGCTGACTGAACTCATGATGGCGTTGGTGTTCGGAGAGGTGAAGAATCCAAAACCGGTTCCGAGAATGACCAGGCTGAGCATGATATACCATACCGGGGTTGTGTCGGTCAGGAAGATGAGCATGAACAGCCCGGCAGTCGTCAGGAACATTCCGGCGGAAGCCACCTTTCCGGGCTGGACCCGGTCTGACATCTTCCCGGCAACTGAAGCAAAAATGGCCTGCATGACCGGCTGGGATATGAGAATGAGCCCGGCCATCACCGGAGTGAATCCTTTCGTGTACTGAAGATCCAGGCTGAGGAGAAATGAGACTGCATAGGTGGCACTATAGTTGATCAGTGCGGCAAGGTTTGAGAAGAGAAATACCCGGTTTCCGGAGAAAAGGGTGACATCAAGGACTGGAAATGAGGACCGTGCCTCAAATATGATGAAGAGGACAAGGACAACCCCTCCGGCAGCAATCAGGAGTCCTCCCGAATATTCAGGCAGCAGGGAGAATCCATACATGATCATCAGGAGGGCGATGCCATAGAAGACAGACCCGGCGAGGTCAAACCGCTCCCCCTGGCACTCGGCCCATTCCCCTTTCAGTTTCAGGCGGATGAGAGTCACTGCCATGATCCCGAGAGGGAGATTGACAAGAAAGATACTTCTCCACCCGAGGGTATCGGTCAGGACTCCTCCTAAGAAAGGCCCCATCGAGAGTCCGAAGTAGACTGCCGTGATGTATATTCCAAGAACAGTGCCTCTCTCACCGGGTGGGAAGATGCTGGTGAGCAGAGCCACCCCGGTACCAAAGATCATGGCACTCCCGATTCCCTGGAAGATCCTGACCCCGATCAGAAGGCCGGCGCTCGGAACGATGGTCAGCAGAAGGGAAGCCAGGGTAAAAATCGTGATCCCATAGAGGAATATCCGTTTTCTCCCATAGATGTCTGAAATCTTTCCGAACGGTACCAGGAAGATGGCACTTGAGAGGAGGTATGCGGTCGCTACCCAGGAGAGGGAGATCGCATCCATTCCAAATTCGGCTCCGATGCTGGGCAGGGCGATGTTGACTGCCGATCCGTCGAACGGAGTGAGAAATCCGGCAAGGACCGCGATGAAAAGAACCAGTCGTTTTCCCGTTGTATCAAGGAGGGAGGCCCCTTCGCCTGTCTTCTCAGTCACCTGCCGTCTCTCCGGAGTTCATGAGTACTGGTAGGGTACCGGATGGGAGAATGATTCCGGTGACAGGATGGCTGGATTATGAGGTGATGAATCCGGAAAAGATCATTTCTCCGATCTCCCGGGCTCTCTCTTCGTACTGCCATTAATGGAGCGGGCAATTTGTAAGAGGGAGATGGAGCACTTCTCTTTCGCAATACATGGGGGGCATGGAGAGGGCTTAAGGAAACTTTCAACATGGTACAGGATAATGTATCATGCGATTCAGCCACCCGGCCTGTATCTCAGACCCACTCTGATATGCATGAGCCGGTGTGAAAACAGAAGATATCCGGATGATCATGTATCCGATTTCAGAGGGGTATTCTCTCCCTGGTGATTCATCTGCGTTTCAGGACAGACCGCGGATATTTGTGGTCGAAGATAATCCTGGCGTTTGTGAAGCGATTAAGCTCACCCTGACTGATCTCGGGTATCTGGTTGCCGGATGTTGCGATTCTGCTGAAGAGGCATTGCAGGAGATCCCGATCCGGTCTGTAGATCTGGTGCTGATGGATATCAATCTGTCAGGTGATATGGACGGGGTTGAAGCGGCTACCCGGATTGGCCGTGATCTCTCTCTTCCTGTGGTTTTTCTCACCGGCAACACCGATGACTCACTCAATCCGGGGATCACCTCTTCAGGATCATATGGATACCTTGTCAAACCTTTTAACGAACGGGAACTGAACCTGACCATCGGACTGGCCCTGAGTAACCACTCCAAGGAAGTGCAGGTCAGGCAGAGTGAGCGGTTTTACCACACTCTTGCAGAAGTCTTTGAGGAAGGAATCATCCTCATTGACCATCTGCGACAGATTCGGTACGTAAATGCCGAAGCGCGACGAATTCTGCTGCTCGTTTCCAATACCCCGGATGAAGAGCTGACCGGGTGTCCTCTTCATCTGATCTCATCCGGGATCTTCAGGGAACATATCATCCGGTTCATCGATGACGTCTCTGCATCAGGAGAACAGATGAGCAGGGTTGTTCCGGTGCACAATCCGCAGGAACGCTGGTTTGAACTGCATGCGATCCCGGTATCAGATAATACGGCTCTTGCCCATGGAATCCTTCTGATCGTCAGGGATGTAACCATCCAGGTCGAGCTCGAACTGGAAACCCGGAAAGCCGGATTATCCCGGATAGAAGAGAATATGGAAAAATTTCAGTTTCTCAATGATCAGATAAGAAACCCGCTGCAGGTGCTGACCGGACTCGTGGATATTGATGACAGCCCTCTGAAAGTCCGCTACCTTGAGCAGATACGATGTATTGACACGGTTATCCGGGATTTTGACGAGGCATGGATTCGGTCTGAAAAAGTGAGGAGATTTTTACTGACCCATTACGGGCACGGGATTTTTTTACGGGAATCATCACTGCCAGGAAGGAATGAGGATGACGATTCCCATGAGGATCATCACAACCCCGATTAAAACCCTGAGCATGCTCTTCTTCTCAATCCTCCAGGCATTGACCTTTTCCGGAGGAATGCCGAAGAATACTAAAAGCAGGATTGCCAGAAGGGGAATTATGACGACGATATTATAGGCAATCAGGTACAGAATACCGACTGCGGGTTGCTTATACAGCATCCCCAGGATACTGATGTATATCCCGGCCGTGCAGGCCATCCCATAAAGACCGACGAGAGCACCGACAATACATCCTGCAGGGATGCTGGCTTTTTTCATATACATCGAGATGATCCCCTTTTTTGATTCAGGGATGGAAAGGAGGGGATTTTCCTTTCTGGCAAGGCCATCTGCCACCTGGATGATCCCGGCGATGATTGCAAT
>CAZXRT010000064.1:4905-9089 GCA_964642535.1 uncultured Methanospirillum sp. | reverse complement strand
TGGTGATCAATTCCGGGATTCAGGATGGATATTTGGGATCACCCGCCATGATCCATCCGTCTGATTCCGGCCAGGCGATGCCGGGAGCGGGATAGAAGAGAAGAATCAATTCGTGTATACAAAAAATGGGTTAATTTCGGAAACTGTGAATTGGAGCAGGAATCCTGCCTCCCCGGTTGATGAAATCACCACACCCGAACCTGCTCACCTGCTGTACTGGTGCATACCCGAGAAGACCTCCGAATTCGACGGTATCTCCGACATCCTTTCCGATCACCGGGATCAGACGGACAGCAGTTGTCTTCTGGTTGACCATCCCGATTGCAGCCTCGTCAGCGATGATCCCGGAGATTGTTGATGCAGGAGTGCTTCCGGGGATTGCGATCATATCAAGCCCAACCGAGCAGACGCAGGTCATGGCCTCAAGTTTTTCGATCGTCAGGGCCCCCCTGTTCACCGCGTCGATCATACCCTGGTCCTCGCTGACCGGGATGAATGCTCCACTCAGTCCCCCGACAAAGGAACTGGCCATGACCCCTCCCTTCTTCACCTGATCGTTCAGGAGTGCAAGGGCGGCGGTCGTTCCCGGTGCTCCGACCGATTCAAGGCCCATCTCTTCCAGGATTTCAGCAACACTATCTCCAACCGCAGGAGTCGGGGCAAGGGAGAGATCGACAATGCCGAACGGGATCCCGAGCCGTTCTGATGCAGCCTGGGCAACGAGCTGGCCGGCACGGGTCACCTTGAATGCAGTCTTCTTGACAGTCTCGCAGAGAACCTCAAAGTTCTGCCCTCTTACTCCTTCGAGTGCATGCTTAATGACCCCGGGACCGCTGACGCCTACGTTGATTACCGCGTCTGCTTCTGATACCCCGTGAAATGCTCCGGCCATGAACGGGTTGTCATCAGGAGCATTGCAGAAGACGACCAGTTTCGCACACCCGAGCGAGTTCTTCTCTTTTGTTGCTTCTGCTGTCTCTTTCACGATCTGGCCCATCAGTTTGACGGCATCCATGTTGATGCCGGTCTTTGTGGAACCGATGTTCACCGAGCTGCAGACCCGTTCTGTCACGGAGAGGGCTTTAGGGATGGACCGGATGAGGTTCTCATCTGCCCGGGTCATCCCCTTGGAGACGATGGCAGAGTAGCCACCAAGGAAATTCACCCCCATTTCAGCCGCAGCCTGATCCAGAGTCCTGGCTACAGAGACAAAATCGTCAGGCGACCGGCAGGCCGAACCGGCAACCAGGGAGATGGGAGTTACTGATATCCGGGTATTGACGATCGGAATCCCGTATTCCAGTTCTATCTCTTTTCCGGTGGAGACGAGGTTCTTTGCAAGCCGGGTTATTTTATTGTATATTTTCCGGTTTACTTCTTCAATATCTGAATCAGAACAGTCAAGCAGGCTGATGCCAAGAGTTATCGTCCTGACATCCAGTTTCTCCTGCTCGATCATCTTGTTTGTCTCGTTGACTTCAAAGATATTAATCATAAAAATTTCAGATCCGATGCATCTTGGTAAAAATGTCCTCATGCTGGCATCTGATCTTCACCCCGATCTCATCTCCGAGGCGGTCCAGTTCTGCAACCATCTCGCCGAATGGTTTTGGTGAACCACCCGTATCGACGATCATCATCATATTGAAGTACCCCTGCACGATGGTCTGGGAGATATCCTCTACATTGATCTGGTTGCCGGCAAGGTATGTGCAGACCCTGGCAATGATCCCCACCGTGTCTTTCCCGACTACGGTTATGATAGTTTTGTTCATTCTGAATTCAATCCGGTGTACTGATGGGTGCTCATGAGACATGAATCAGAACCCGAAATGTCGGTCCGGGTATGATCATGAAACTGGTTATTCCCTTATAGCGGTCGATTAAATTCCTTCTCCATCCCTCACAAAAAGACTCCGTACAGGGCCTCTCTACCGGTTACCAGACGGGGATATTGCCAGCCGATCATGATTTTCCTCACCCAATTCGGAATGTCATACAGCGGTGACAAAATGTCAGATCTCTCTGCCAGACTCTTTGGGCAAAGGCAGAAACTTCTTGCACATGCAGAGCAGATATCAGGAACAGGTTCACAATTCCGGGAAAAAACATGACATCTTCACGATTAGTATCCGGTTTTCTCTTCATAACTTTCATTTTTATGTTCCTATCCATATGCATGCAGGCAGTACCGGCAGCACCGGGTAAAAATCCTGACTTTTCCCAGGTCCCGGGGCAGGCACAGGTGATTCAAAAAAATCCGAATGCCCTTCAGATCTCCGGAGAGCACGCAACAGACCGGCTCATTGTCAGGTATAATCCGAATACCCTGAGGTCAAAGTCGGAGATGGTATCGGTTCAGTCGGTTGCAAATTCACAGGCTGGATCAAAAGTTGTGCATGACCATGGAAAGGAGGGAATTCCCGGCATGCAGGTTGTCCAGGTAACTGATACCACACTGGAGAGTGCGATGGAAGCATACGAGGAGAATCCTGATGTTCTCTATGTGGAACCTGATTATGTGATCTCACTCAGCCCCATTGAAGAGACGGGAATTCCTGCCGATCCTGCGACCATGCAGGCATTCAGCTCCTCATATCCGAACGATCCCGGATACCCGAATCTCTGGGGATTATCCAACACCGGGCAGTCGCCCTTTTCCGGAACCCCGGGTGCTGATATCGATGGTCCGGCTGCATGGGGGGCGACGACCGGATCGACCGGGGTAACGGTTGCCGTTGTTGATACCGGGGTGGATTATACCCATCCTGACCTGGCGGCAAACATCTGGCAGAATCCCGCAGAAACTATCAACGGGATTGATGACGATGGAAACGGGTACGTCGATGATATCAGGGGATGGAACTTTGTTTCAAAAACCAACAATCCCATGGATGATAACGGGCACGGAACCCATTGTGCGGGAACGATAGCAGCAGTTGGAAACAACGGGATTGGAACTGCAGGGGTGACATGGAGATCAAAGATCATGCCACTCAAGTTCCTGGATTCCCGGGGGAACGGATATACCTCCGATGCCATCTCGGCAATCATGTACGCCAGCAGCAAGGGGGTTCCTGTCATCTCAAATTCATGGGGTGGACTTCAGTCCCAGGCACTCCAGGATGCAATCGAGGCTTCTTCTGCCGTGGTCATCTGTGCAGCGGGTAATACGGGTGCCAATGCCGATCTCTCCCCGGTCTATCCGGCGGCATATCCTTCCTCCAATGTCATATCAGTTGCTGCTACCGATTATCATGACCAACTGGCCTCTTTCTCCAATTACGGAAGCAGTTCTGTTGATGTAGCCGCTCCCGGAGTTCAGATCTACAGTACCTCCCCGTCAGGATCCTATAAGTACCTGAGCGGGACCTCTATGGCAACTCCCTATGTATCAGGAGTCGCAGCACTCATTAAGGCACAGAACCCTTCGATGAGCGGACAACAGATAAAGAGCACGATTCTGAATACCTGTGACAGGATATCTGCACTTTCAGGGAAAGTCCTGACCGGAGGAAGGCTTAATGCTGCAAAAGCGCTTGGAGTGACCAGCCCGACACCGACTCCAACGCCATCACCAACTCCTTACCCGACACCAACTATTACCAGAACACCGACTCCGACCCCATCACAAACACCATACCCGACACCAACTATTACCAGAACGCCGACTCCAACGCCGTCACTAACACCATACCCGACACCAACTATTACCAAACCACCGACTCCAACGCCGTCACTAACACCATACCCGACACCAACTATTACCAGAACACCGATTCCAACGCCGTCACTAACACCATATCCGACTCCAACTATAACCCGGACTCTGACCCCCTGGCCCACCCCGTATCCGACACAACAACCCGGTCTGTGCAGAATCAAGAAGACAGATACAAAATCCGGATTCCTCAGGCAGGGCCAGGCCGTACTGTATGGGTATGGCATTCCTGGCGAGGGAAGGTCGCGGATCGAGTGGTCGCTCTATTCCCATACATCATCCGGAGTCGGGAAAGGACTGTATAAACCACAGAATCCGGTAAAGAATGCGGGATACAGCCCAGTCTCAACAGGGCCAGTTATCTTTGATATCTACGTCTGCAAGGATTGTAATCCAAAGAAGTCACTCTGTTACGCAAAATATTCCTCACACGGACCAGATCCGTTCGTATCTATCACTCCGC
>CAZXRT010000064.1:0-4895 GCA_964642535.1 uncultured Methanospirillum sp. | reverse complement strand
GATCAACATACTATGTCATGGTCTACGCACGAAGCGGGAGTGGGACATTTGCCCTGAAGGCAACCAGTTATACCTGTCCGGGAAATGCCCCCTGGTCTTCTCAGACATCAGGCCAGAGCATGTATGCATCCAGTGCCGGTGATGCCGGGGCAGGAAGGGAGATTGCTCTTCCCTCTGCCGATTTTGTCAATCCATAGAGTCCGGGAAGAGACAGATGAAAGTCAGGATAGTGACCGGACCGGAAAGCCGATATCCGGCATTATAAAACAGAAAAGGGCAGTCATCGCCTGATGCAATCAGTCGATTCAGATGAACATGAGAGTGGCCTGAACACTTTAATTCTCATGGATTTATCAACTTCTACCCTTTTTCACTACGCAACTCCATGTCACATTCCAACCATCACATGCCCTTTTTCTCCCTCATCCGTCTCCAGTATCTCACAGGCGTCGCTTTGTTTTGGAAGAAAAACAAATTGGAAAAATTTAATAGAATTTCCATCACTATCCACATGTTGCAAAGCAACACGAAAGGAAAGTGGTATTGTGGAGAAAAAGAACAAGCCCTATAAATGTGAAATCTGTGGTTACATTTATGATCCGGTCCGGGGCGAACCGAAGAATGGCATTCCTCCGGGAACTGCCTTTGAGGATCTTCCGGATACCTATATCTGTCCGGTCTGTGGGAAAGCAAAGATCGGAAAGAAAGAATTCGTTCCCATGGAAGCGCCGTCTGGCAGATACCGGTGTGTCGCCTGTGGATACATGTATGATCCTGAGCGGGGGGAGCCGAAAAACGGGATCAAACCAGGTACAGCGTTTGAAGACCTGCCGGACACATACGTCTGTCCAATCTGCGGTGTATACGCAAAGGTTGGCAAGAACGAGTTCGTGGCAACCGAGTAACACCTTCTCTTTTTTCAACTCATCCCGGATTTCAGGCTGATTGTTGCCTGAAAGCAGTTATGAAGAGGTTTCTGTACAATCCTGTTCTCGATGCATCGAGGCATACCCTGACTGTTGGACGTCACACTCCTGTTTGATCACGGATGATATCAGTCCCGAAAAAGGCGGGATTGGGACAAACGTGGGGATATCCCTCTCCAATGTTACTTCTGGTCTGCCTGCCCTTCAGATCCGGTCCGGGCAGCAGAGGGAGGGATAATGATCTCATTTTTCGCCTGACACTCGGTCCCCAGATACTGTGCACCCCAGTCACAGAGTGACTGAATGATCGGGATTAAAGACCATCCAAACTCGGTCACCGAGTACTCCACCCTGGGCGGGATCTCGGGATATACGGTTCGTGTGATCACACCATCCTCCTCAAGCTCTCTGAGCTGCTTTGTCAGGGTTTTTGAGTTGACCTCAGGGATGGCCTTCTGGATTGCAGAAAACCGCATCACCCCATTTCTGAGGATCCAGAGGATCACTGGTTTCCATTTCCCCCCGATGACATCAAGTGTTGCCTCAACCGGGCAGCGATACGTCTTTCCATTCTTGGTATACGCCATAGTTACCTGAAAGTAATTCAGTGGTCTGAATATCAGTATTGAGTTTTTGTTGTATTACAGTATATAGTAATGTAAGGGATTAAATTTCCTTAGATTGCTTTTGTAAAGTAATGGAGAATCAGAAAGATAATGACAGAAAAACTAGTTAGGACTGGGATAGACGACAGAAGACCGGGAAGGAGAACTCTGATACATCGGGACCATATGACATGAAACAGGAGAAAGATTACCGTTTTTTCGAGACAACTGCCAGAAAAGCAGGTGCGGTTGAGGCAAAGGTAATTCCTGCTGAGGGAATTATTATCGAGAACAGGGGGCCATTCAAATGCCGTTCCGGATGCCCGTACTACGGAACCTCCCTTGTCTGTCCGCCTCATGCACCCCGGGCAGATGAGTTCCGGGCAGTTCTCCAGGATTATTCCCTGGCACTGGTTGTCAGGTTTCAGACCTCGGCTACGGTCTCTGACGAAATTGCCTGTTCCATGCTGCGGATGATGACGGATCCAAATCTTCCATCCGGGACGAAAGAAGAGATCCAGAGTTTTTTCGCTGAGTTTGGAGATGACTGCAGGAAGTTTCACCATGCCATGCTCCAGCTGGAACGGGAGGCTTTTCTTGCCGGATATCCGCTGGCCGTTGCCCTGATGCCGGGGCCGTGTGTCTTGTGTGAGACATGCAACGGGATCGGAGGAACATGTGCCCATCCGACCATGAAACGGTTTCCGGCCGATGCTCTCGGAGTGAACCTGATAAAAACCGCAAGCCTTGCCGGAATGAAGATCGGGTTCCCGTTTCACGACAGTCCGTCCTCAATCGGCATCCTTCTCATCGACTAAAAAATTCCTGAATTCAGAAAAAAAGGAAAACTACCCATGGATTATAAATCATTCTCAAATACAAGGATAACAGCACTGCTCATTCTCCTGGCTGCATTTCTGGTAAACACGGTCACCGCCTCATTGTATACAGCTGACGGAACTGAGTTGAGAGCAGAAGATTTTTCAAGCATTCTTCTTCAAAGCCCGTCTCTGGCACATGGCTACACCGAAACGGGGAAAGTGGTGTTCTTCACAAATTCTCATTGTGGAGCATGCAGGAGTACGCAGGACTTCATTGATGCCTTCATCGTAACTCATCCAGAAATCATCCTGGAGATGTACGATCTCTCTTCCGGTGCAGACAGCCTGGTTGTCTATGAGCAATACAAGCGATTGTATCACCGGGAGTATCTGTCAACTCCATCGGTGATGATCGGGAACCTGACAGTAGAAGGCAGTCAGGATATCAGGGATCACCTGGAAGAGATCAGATCGGTTCAGGAGGAGTTGGAATCATAACCCAATCCAAAATGAGTCCGCCTCTGTCATGAAGAGGAGAGAACCTCTGAAAGAATAGGGGAAGGGTTATTGCGGCACTAAGTGCCCCCCATTTTTCAGGGGTATTGTTTCTCCTCCAAGATACTGATTCTCTGGAAGAGTTGCATCATAGGTAACAGTAAACCCGTTTCCGATGATATGAGCAGGAAGATCGTCAGTTGAGGTGGTTGAAAGCGTAACGAAGGTCAGGTCTGAATCGCCTGTCACGTTCCAGTTACTTGTCTCGTCAAGACTGATACTGCCGGACTGAACTCTGCCGGAGAGAGAACTGTCTTTTGTCAGGGAGAGGTGTACAGAACTTACCTCATCAGCGATGAGAGATCCGCTCAGGTCCTGGTTCTCTGCGATAAGGGTGACATTGCCCCCGTTTTTACCCTCCGTGCCCCATCGTGATGTTGCAGATGCATTCACCAGGACCCCGGATGACGAGGAAACATCCACATGGTTCAGATAAATCTCTGCATCAGTGTTGGTGACAAAGAAGACCGGACCTTCCGTTACCGTCAGCGACCCGTCAGTCATGGAGAAGGTTCCGGTGCCAACATCTGCATCCCCGGAGAAACTCTGGTAGATCATGACCCCACCGGTCTTCTGAATACCACCGGTCATGACGGTATTATTCAGCAGAATGGAGTTGAATCCCTCGATGACGGCAGCTTCGGTACCCTTTGACAGGATTTCTGCATCCGTGACGGTAATCAGCCCGGTTGAGTAGATTCCCGGCGAATCGGCACCTGAAGAAGTAATTTTTCCTCCAGCAACCGTAACCGTCCCACTCCCCCGATCGGTCGCAACCGGTGCACCGTGTGGACCCGTTGTATCAATCGTAACATTTGTCAGATGCAGTGATGCTCCAAGGGTTGCCATGACTCCGTGTCCTCCATCACCGGAAGCCTGGATGATCAGATCAGACAGGGTTACCGAGGTTCCCTCCCCGGTCGGGATCACCCCGTTGGCACCTGACCCTGTTGTTGTGATGGTTCCCCCCGATATTGACACGGTACTTCCGTTATTGACAAGCACTGCCCCGTTGAGACCGTAAAAACTGCTTGCTTCATCGGATGAGGTATCACCATAGGTTAGGATCACAGGATCTCTCAGGGTCAGGGATCCCCCGTTGGTGACATAGATCGCAGAGAGATCGGTTTCATTTGAGGTAAACTCCTCAGTATCAGAGGAGCGACTCTGACCATCAACGGTATACTTTCCTGCAAGCGTATATGATGCTCCTTTGCCAGAGCCATCTGAATCCGGATTTCCATTTTGTTCTGGACTTGCCCCTCCCGGTGGTTCTCCCATGGGAGGCATCCCATCAGGTGGAGGCTGCACGGCTCCCTGGGCCATGGCAATCATGCCAAAGCTCAGCACAATTCCAAGAAGGAGAAAGATATGTACATGTTTCATAAGTGAACCTTTGCGTTAGTATCCGGGCCGATCATCGGGAGATCCGGCCAGGCATGCGGATTATGTTCGCAGACTGATTACACCTGACGGTAGGATAAAGAATGCTCAAAAAATGTGTTGGATATTCATTGTTCTGGTTGGATTTCATCCGAAAATAAAAAAAATCAGCATCGTTCCTGGTGAAGTGCTGAACAATCTGTCCCAGTGGACAGAGGGAAACACTCTCCCCTGAACGGAGATATGGTTTCAGGAAGAGTCATACATTCACTTGTTTGGATCCGGCTCAGGTGTCAGCCCATAATATCTCCAGCATACTGCTTTTCGATGACTGCGGGATAAGCATTCATTGATACATGCATCTGTGTCTGAGTTATTTGATGGAGATGGATTAAACTCCAGATTCAAGCAGGTATCCTGTACTTTTTCCCGGTTTTTGTGACAAAATCTTCATGATAGAATAAGATATAACAGGAACAGGAGATGGATTGCACACAAAAAATGAGATTACCAGAGAGAGCATCAATTTCATCACTAATGGAGTGATCTGTTACGATGGAGACAGAATCGGAATTTTCACCGGCGGAGAGGGGTAGGTATCGGTT
>CAZXRT010000063.1:0-9095 GCA_964642535.1 uncultured Methanospirillum sp. | reverse complement strand
ATCGTTGCACCACCGGTCTGGTGGTCCAGCACCGTGGAAAGACCGCCGAGGTCCCACCGGTCACAGAGAACAAAGAAGGGTGTCATGGCGATCAGGGCATGCTCAGCCCCATGGAGGGTTCCGGCAAGATCAGCCCCGCTTTTCATGATGGTTTCCTGTACTCCCGGCTCGAGGACTATCCAGATTCCTGTCGTAGGAAAGGTGATAGGAGGGAGGGAGAGTGGTTCAGTTGCGATGGTTGTCTGCCCGACGATCTTCCGGTATCCGGTATATTCCTCGGAGACTCTCACTTCCCCCATGCAGAGCGCTCCTCCGGGGATGGTTTTCCGGGATTGTTCATGGATTACAGATACGGTGGTTATCTGGTTTGGCCGGGTGTAATACTCAATCTCTGCCTCATGTGCAAGGATCCGGTGGCGTTCATGGTCCCATCGCTCAACCAGGTATTTCTCTCCCTGGTGGATGAGGACTGCCCCTTCATGTGCTTCCCTGCAGGCCTGTCCGGTGTCTACCGTCTCAAGGACCCTTCCCCTGACCTCGATCGTCCAGGTCTGTCCGGTTCCCGAGAGTGAGACCAGCTCTACAGCCCGTTTTCTTCCCGAATAGACGTACCCCCGTCCGGTCCGGGTGAGCACGCCTGCCCTGGTCAGGGCCTCAAGATGGTCAGACAGTCCTGCTCCGAACCAGGTTGTGTCATTGAGAGGATCAACCGGGAGTTCAGCCGCAGCACACAGGATCTGCCCGGAGAGGATGTAGGGATTGTCGGTGGTGATGATCGCATGTTCATGGGATCTCTCAAAGAACTCGTCCGGATGATCCATGAAATACTGGTCAAGTGGATTATGAAATCCAATCAGTACCGCCAGCGATGGCGCTGCTCCCCTTCCTGCCCGGCCGGTCTGCTGCCAGGTGGACATCATCGTACCCGGATATCCGGTCATGATCACGGCATCGAGGGATCCGATATCGATTCCCAGTTCAAGGGCATTGGTGGAGACGATCCCCCGGAGAGCCCCTTTTTTTAGTTGCTGTTCTATTTCACGCCTTTCACCGGGAAGATATCCTGCCCGGTATGCCGCAATCCAGGAAGCCCGCTGCGCTCCTCCTTCCATGAGGCGGTCTTTCGCCCAGGCTGCCACCATCTCGGTCATCCGGCGGGATCCGGTAAAACAGAGCGTCTGTAGACCCGTCTCCACGAGTGATGCGAGCATGGTTGCACTCTCTGTATACACGGATTTTTCTGAAAGGTGAGAGATGTACGGGTTATACAGGACGAAATACCGGGCGCCGGCCGGGGCACCGGATTCACTGATGACAGTACATGTCCGCCCGGTCAGTTCTCTTGCAAACTGATCCGGGTTTGCCAGGGTGGCTGAGGAGAGAAAAAAAACCGGTCGCGATCCGTAATGTGCTGCAACCCGGAGGAGTCTTCTCATCAGCAGGGCCATGTGGCTTCCAAACACTCCGCGATACTGGTGCGCTTCATCGATGATGATGTACCGCAGCCGGGAGAAGAACGAAGACCACTGGTGATGCCAGGAGAGGATGTGATGGATTTCATAGGGATTTGAAAGAATCAGCCCTGATCTGGTTCTGATTCCCGGCCTGTCAGACGCAGGGGTGTCCCCGTCATAAATGGCAGGAGAGAGGGGGATACCGGTCTCTTTCTCAAGACTCCGGGCGGCAGCCAGCTGATCACGGGTAAGTGCCTTGGCAGGGTACAGGGCAAGGGCGGTCGCACCAGGATCATCGGTCCTCATGATGCTGAACGGAAGCAGGAATGAGAGGGTTTTTCCCGACGCTGTCGGAGTACAGACGATAACATCGCTCCCTGCGGCTACAGCATCAACCGACTCTGCCTGGTGGGAATACAGTCTGATCCCTGTCCGGGTAAGATACCCGGTTATGGAGGGAGGCAGGGGGGTTTTTGGCATCCGGTACACTGCCTCCCGCCCCTCTATCTTCTTAATATGTGATATATACCTGGCAAATCGCTGGTTCTCACCGATGAGGTCGAGGAAATCAGCAACACTCACGTGCGGATCTCCTGAGCAGGTGGAGCAGGTGAATGAGGCTTGCGATATCCTGCTGGTTGTGCCTGACTATCGGGACAAGAGGGCCGCAGTTCCTGGTCTCCCGGTACCTGACATACCATTCGGGAACGAGCATCCCCGGGATATCCACCTCCCTCTCGATTGCAAGGAACCGCCGTTCGATGGTGGAGAGCCGGCAGTCCGGGATGGTTCTCTTCCAGAAGCGCCGGGAATAATGGAGGAGATCAATATGGGGGAGATCAGGCAGGGGATCCCATCCATAATAGGCGTACCGTTCATTGAGATACGGCCAGTCAAAGCTCTTTCCGTTGTAACTGACGATAGCCCGTGCATCACGGAGCAGATCCCGCACGGCACAGAGGGCAGCAGGCTCCTCCTCGATATCCCGGAGTAGAAACTGATGAATGCGCATCCCTCCCGGTTCAGGGCAGCCGATTCCAAACAGGATGACCGGTCTGCCAAAAATGCCCAGAGTCTCCAGGTCAACAAACCTGAGATCAAGGGGATCAAATCCTTCAGAAGCAATCAGGCCGAGGGGGTGTGAAGGGCCAAGACGGGATCTGACAAGGTATCCTGCACCTGCGGGGCCTGAATGGAGGGATGAGAGTGCATGTTCTGCACCTTTCCTGTACCTCCGGTGATGCATCAGCCCTTCAATATCCCTGCATCCCCGCATTTTCAGTGCCTGTGCGGCTTTCAGCCCGATCCCCCTGACCAGTTTCAGTTCCCGGAGCAGGGAGTCATCTGGCAGGAGTGGCCCTTCAAGAGTGGCAGCGACGTTCGTTCTCACGGCATAGCACTCCCCTTCCGCTGTTCTGACCACCTCACCAGGGATTGCCTCCTCAAGAACCACCCCCTCGTACCGGGAGCAGAGTTCGCGCAGGCAGGCAGTATACTGGTCAAAGGTTGATCTTCCGATGGCTGATGGGTGCATTCCCATCCTGAAGACGTTATCATGGGGAACGACTACGTAGTCAGGAGAAGCTTCGATACGCGACTGCCAGCGCTGACTTACTGCGGTGAGAACCGTTCCCTGCATCTTCCACGGATCTCATCCCGTCGCCATATAAAGTATGAAGGGCACAGGGTGAAAGTGAACTTGCGCAGGATCTCTTATTTACACGGTTTTTTTTCGATTATTCCGGTGATTGCATCGGTTCCGGCATGGTATGCCTCATCAAGTACTGACGGATGTCCTCTCACACCCTGGTATCCATCCATGTTCCGGCCGAGAATATCGGCACAGTACGAAAACCCGAAGATGTTGAAAAGCGCCCGCATCATCGGAAAAGCCGTATCAAAGACATCATCCCTATCCATCCCTGCAGAAGAGAGAAAGTACCCCCGGTGTGTGAGTTTTCTGTCCGGCGGATGGGGCATGAGGGCCAGTTTCAGGTGGCGCACCCACAGGTAGTGAGCGCGATCGATGCAGCTCTTCAGCTCTGCGGTGATGCCCATGGAATAGATTGGTGATGAGACTGCAATGCAGTCAGCTGCGAACATGCGGGAGAACAGCGGATGGATGTCATCGTCAAGGATACATTCACCGTTTTTATGACATGCGTTGCACCCCCGGCATGAAGAATAGGATAACCGCGAGAGGATGACCTTTTCACACTCCCCCCCTGCATCCTCAGCCCCGTGGAGAAATGCGTCAAGCAGGAGCTCGGTGTTCCCGTGACGGCGGGGACTTCCCATGATTCCGATCACGGTGATCTTTTCGGTCATGAAGACAGCCGCTCCCGAAGTGTCCGGATTATCTCTGCCGCAATCCGGTCTGCGTCACCCTGTGCGGTGGGATGAGCCAGAATGGCCTCTTTTTCATCCACATTCCTGATCATCAGGTATGAGATGTCCCGGTCTTTCACCTCGATGACATGGAAGAAACATTTCACCACCGGAACTGCGGCATCAAAGACATAATCCCAGTCCTGGCCGGCCGTTGAGATGAAAAGACCCAGGCGTTTCCCTTTCCGTTCGGCAGGCACGATCGGCAGCCTGAGCACATATTTGCGTGACCGAAAGACCTGAGATCGGTCAACGAGCGCCTTGACCTGGGAACAGAGACTCATACAGTAGATCGGTGATGCCAGGATGATACAGTCAGCATCGATGATCAGATCATGCATCTCATCCATTCCGTCCCGCATAACGCAGCGGTTCATCTTTTCACAGGCATTACATCCCCTGCAGGGATGGATGTCAGCCTCAGAGAGAACAATCTTGCGGACACTGACGTCCGGCTCTGCAATCATCGCTGCAATAACCCAGTCAAGAAGTTGCTCTGAGTTCCCGTGCCTGCGGGGGCTGCCTGCAACTGCAAGAACCCTGATGCCCATGGCTGGAGTGTTTGTGGTAGACAGGTAAAAAAAAGAGGGTTTAGATCTGCTTAAAGCAGAGGTAGAAATCCTTGCATTCGTATCCTTCAGTCATCCGTTTTTCTGCCTCTGCTACCGTCTTGGGCCCGGGAACAACAACCTTGTCTCCAGGCTGCCAGTTTGCAGGAGTGGCGACCCCGGCTGCGTCGGTGGTCTGCAGTGCCTTGACCAGTCTGATGATCTCAGGGATGGACCTTCCGTTTGCCATCGGATAATACATCATTGCCCGAAGAATCCCTTTATCATCGATAAAGAAGACCGTTCTGACAGTTGCCGTGCTGCTCTGGTTCGGATGCACCATCCCATAGAGGGTTGCAACCTTCATGTCAAGGTCTGCGATGATAGGGAAGGGGATGTCAACTCCCATCTTCTCCTTGACATTGCGGACCCATGCAATATGGGAGTGAACACTGTCAATGGAAAGACCGATAAGCCTGGTGTTCAGTGCCTTGAACTCATCGTTTGCCTTTGCAAAGGCCATAAATTCCGTTGTGCACACCGGGGTGAAATCAGCCGGGTGGGAGAAGAGAACAACATAGGTTCCCTGCAGATCAGAGAGCATGAGCGGGCCATGCGTGGTTTCGGCCTCAAAATTCGGTGCCGGAGCTCCGAGAATCGGGAGGCTGATACAGTCACATTCGTATTCTTCTTCGCACATCATTCCTTCATCACTTCCTCTTCAACAACCTTTCCGTTCACGTACGCAGGCATTCCGGCAAGCAGGTATGCAACCCTGAGTGCCTCTTCCACCTCATCCTTGGTGACTCCGAGGTTTTTGGCCCCGGCCATCTGTGCCCTGATTGCATGCTGATCTCTCATGGATGCAGCGATGGCAATGGCAATCAGTTTTTTTGTCTTTCGCGAAAGTGCACCGTCATCCCAGATATACTGGTCGAGTTTGAGAATCATCTCATGGATGTCAGGATCTGTCTCAGCAAGCTGTTTAAAGATCCGTGGCACTTTTCCGATCTTCTTCTCAAGATCGTCCATTCCTGCTGACATGTCTCACCCCTGCAGAACCATGGGTTCGCCGCAACAGATCAGTTCTCCGCCTCCGACTTCCAGAACTTTAACCACGTTCCCGCAGATCTCGCATTCAAAGACCTGTCCTTCTGCTGATACGCTTGTCATTTATTCCTCTTTGGTTCAGGGTATTCAACATGCAGTTCTCTCAGAATCCTCTCACAAATTTCCCGCTTTATCGTTTAGGGGGGTGTTTTGCATCTTCAGGAGTCTTGATATCATCCCTGATATGGGTGATTGGGAAACAGTTGTACATTTCACATGAGCATGCTGGGCAGTGCCGCAGATCCTGCTCAGATTCGGTCATCTCGTAGGTTTTGCCACAATCTACACAGACGTATTTCCCTGGGCCGACCTTTCCTCCGGCCTTTATCTGCTTTGGTTCACTCATGGTGTTCACCATATCACTAATCATCATGATGGTTATTTAATGATTCTTTATTCGTAAAAACGGTCAAAACCAGTCACTTTTTTCATTCAGTCTTACATGGAGGTTTTTACGGAAGACATTTCCCGGGAACCGAAATCTACTTGTCAGCAAGCAGAAGAATAACAGGGTATGAAACCCCGGATAATCGCGCTGCTGGGAAGTCCGCTTCCTGAAGGAAACACGGCGAAATTACTGAATAAGGCAATAGCCGGAGCAGAAAGTGCAGGCGCAGAGGTGAAGAAGATCTCCGTTCCTGACCTTGAATTCTCAGCATGCCGGGAGTTTTATTTCTGCAGGGAAAATGAGGGCTGTATCATGGAGGATGACCTCAGCCCCCTCCTTGCTGAATTTCGTGAGATGGACAGCCTGATCATCGCCACCCCGGTGATGACCATGGGTATTCCCGGCCATCTGAAATCTTTCATGGACCGGTTTCAGGTATTTTTTTGTGCCAAGTATATCCGGAAAAAGCGTCTCGTCACTAAGGAGAAACGTGTTCACAGAAGGACCCTTCTTCTCTCTATCTGCGGAATGAATCTTCCAAACAACTTTGACGGGGTAAAGATCTCGGTAGATTCATTCTGTGATGTGATTGACTGCAGATGTGATGATGAACTGCTGATAAAGGATATGGATACAAAGCAGGATCTCACCCGGTATCCTGAGCTCCTTGACGAGGCGTATCAAAAAGGGGTCAGGCTCGCAGGCCTCCTGACCGGGACCAATACCGGCCCATAAACAGCAGTCAGAGATACCCTGCCTGCCGGAGGGAACATATCCCCTGTTTTGAGATGATCAGGTGGTCAAGCACCTGGATTCCCAGGATCTCCCCGGCGCTGACCAGTTGTCTGGTTATTCCGATATCCTGCTGACTTGGTTCAAGGTTTCCGGAAGGGTGGTTGTGGACGCAGATGATCGAGGCCGCCCGGTCAGTTATTGCCTCTGCAAAGACCTCCCGTGGGTGAACAAGGCTGTGGTTGAGAAGGCCCATGGTGATCGTCATTGCCCGGATCATCTCTGATGCCCCGTTGAGAGTAATCACGAGAAAATGTTCCTGTTTTTTGGTTTTCAAATCCCGGACTTCCGGTATGGCCATGATCTCCTCAGGAGACGTTATCCTGATGGCTGGTTCCTCTTCTGGAGTTCCGTATCGCCGGGCTACTTCAAAGCAGGCCATCAGAATACATGCCTTTGTCTGTCCGACCCCCTCCACCTTCAGGAGTTGATCATAGGTCGGAGGATTCTTCCTTGACAGCATCCCCGCAACCTCGCGGGATATATCCATCACGTCCCTCCCTGCGGTTCCTTTTCCGAGAATTGCGGCTATCAGTTCCTGATCTGACAGGCATGCAACTCCTTTCTTCTCGATCTTTTCCCGTGGTCTGTCCTGGGGACTGATATCCCGCATCCTCCGGATGGCCATGATTACTACTCGCCTGTATCGAGATATGTTCAGGACAGGTATGAGTGCAGTGATTCAGATCCCGGGAATGGGGGTCCTGCCCAGCAGGATCAGAACTGATATAAGGGCCCTTGTAAAATCAGATCCCTATGGCAACAAAGGATAACCTCAAAGAAGGTTTTGCAGGGGAGTCCCAGGCAAACCGGAAGTATGCATCGTTCTCGGCAAAGGCGGCAGAAGAAGGATTTCCCAAGGTGGCAACCCTCTTTAAGGCTGCATCAGATGCCGAGGCCATCCATGCACGAAGACATCTCTCGGTGTATGGTGTCCCTTCCACTCTCGAAAATCTTACTGCCTCGATATCAGGAGAGACAGAAGAGTTTACCGAGATGTATCCGAAGTTCATCAAGGAGTCTGAGGATGAGGGGAATGCCGATGCAACCCGTTCGTTTACATTTGCGATGAAGGCTGAACAGGTTCATGCAGGCCTGTATCAGAAAGCACTCGATGCCGTGAAGGCGGGCAAGGACCTTGCGGTGGAAAAGATCCTTCTCTGTCCGACCTGTGGGAATGTGGCTCTTGATAAGGCACCCGGCACCTGTCCGATCTGCGGAGTGCCGGGATCGAAATGGGTTGAAGTCGGCCTGTAATGACACTCGGCCTCTGTCCCTCTCCCCGTCCTTTCGTATGGAAGACCTGAAGAAGTGAAGATCTCTATGCAATCCCTTTTTTTCCCGCTCTGCCCTGCATCCTGCCGGTTCTTAACAATCACTCATAAATAGGTTCGTAGTGAATGAATAGGTGCATGAGATCAATCTTCTGGATTGGGTGTATCCTCGCAATTCTCGTCTCCCTGCTTTCCGCTGGAGCATTTGCTGAATCTGCGAGCCCTTCAACTGTAGAGGCAGCTGTTGCACAGGCTGAGAATGTAACCACAACTGTCAAGGACACAGCAGTGACCGTCGGTTCCGTTGCAGCACAGGCTGAGAATGTGACTGACATGGCTAAGGATGCAGCATCAGCAGCCGGCATTCCAGGTGCTGAAAACCTTACTGACTCTGTAAAACAGGTTGCACAGACTGTTGGAACTGTTGCTGAGAAGGTAGAGAATGCAACCGAGACCGCCACTGAAGTCCTGGCAACGGTTGGAAACGTAACCGGTGAAGCCGCTGAAGTGACAGCTCCGGTTGCAGAAGAAAATGTAACAACCGTTACGGAAGAGGCACCAGCCGAAGAAGACCTGGTAAATGATACCCTGGTCAAGTTCGTCACCGATGCACGGACCTTCGCCGTAAACAACGGAAAGAATGCAGCACTTGCCACCTTTGGTAACAAGCTTGGTGGATTTGTCAATGACAAGATGTACATCTTTGCCTATGACTATGACGGCAAAGCACTCGTTCTGCCCTACAATCCGGGAATGGTTGGCATGAACATGATCTCCCAGACTGACTCCACCGGCCTTCGCTATGTCCAGCAGATGCGTGATGTTGCAAAACAGGGTGTAGGATTTGTCCGGTACCAGGAAGCAGACGTGATGAACAGTGGAAAGGTCAGTGAGAAGGTTTCATACGTCACTGATGTTGACGGCAGCTACTGGATTGGAGCAGGTGTCTTCCAGACCGAAGAAGAGGCCCAGCCGGCTCCGGTCGTTGAAGCCGCAAAGGATCTTGTCAGCTCAGCAGTGGATGCCAGTGCAGACGAATCCGCTGAGAGCCTGACAGAGGCCGTCAATACCGTTGCTGACGCCGCAACCGCCGTCGCAGCGAATATTACCGCATAATCCTTAAAATAACTCTTTTTTCTGA
>CAZXRT010000062.1:0-9131 GCA_964642535.1 uncultured Methanospirillum sp. | reverse complement strand
GGAAACCTTCCTGTTCGATCAACGTCCGCGGCAGCGTCTGCGTCACCGTCTGCGGTGTGTCAGCAAGGCGTCTGCGTCACGTCAGCTTGGACGCAGACGGTGACTTTTACCGATAATTAATTTATTATATTTTCCCGGATCGGGAGCGAAAATGAAAATCATCAGCTCATAGAAAGAATTATGTCTTGTGGAGATGACGGGGCCTACTAAAGAAATTTGGATTATGATAATAAGGATTTCACTTTTAAATTCACCTAAGATGCGCTTCGTTTAGGACAATCAGAATATTCACCATACGAATTTTCAATTTTCATTCGATCGAAGTATGAACGTTTTTTGTTGGGCTGCCAGTAGGCTCCTTGCAAGCATATACAATTGCACAGCTCATTTTTTCTCTGCTACACTTGTAAGAAATAACTGAATTTTTGTTAGAAATAAAACAATCTCTATCATCAATAAAATTGGGCTTCAAATTTTTAGTCACTTTTAAGGATAATTCTTATTCATACTATTTTTTTAGATTCAGTATTTTATTACAACTTATAATGGTGGAAGATAAATAGCAACTTCCCGTACATTGATGAAGTCCTCGTGTCCGCAATCAGACGAGATGTGTCCATCCTCGTGCACACCATAAACTCTACCACACAGATCAGTAAGCTGTTTCATCGCTTTTTCATCGATTTGCTTGTTCTGATACAAGGCGATAAGCAAGTCTGCAGCTGCCTGGCGGGTTGATTGACCTATCCACCCATCACACATTATCTTATAGGCACCTTCGAATGTGCGGGGATCAGGATTGTTTTTCAAAGTAATGAGCAGTGCACGCTTTTCATCTTCGGAATTCTCATGATTCAAAAAACGTTGGATAAGATACTCAAAAACATCTCTTCCGCCAATTTGATCCAGTGAAATGATCGCATCATATTTTAAATCTGAATGTTGGTCGTCGATGATGGTAATTAGAGGTTGTATGGCACGTTTTGATTCAAGGCAACCCAGGATTTTGATGGCACTTCGGCGGACAATTAAATCATTTTGCTTCAGCAAAGATAAGTATGGTTCATGGTCATCTGGCTTGAGGGTGCAGATGGCCCAGATGATATCCTCAGCAAAAGGCTCATGAGGGCTGCTTAGCCATGATAATAATTGTTCGAGCGCACGTTGGTCTTTCATATAGGCCAGCAATCGGGCAGAGATGACTCTCGCATTAAGCTCTTGGGTGGAATCAAACAAAATCTCGAGCAGGGGCATGGCAATACGTTCATCTGCCAGACTCAGCATGAGTCTGGCAATCTTTGTTATTTCTTGCTCACCGAATAATCCTCTATCTACTTGAATAACATATGTCGTCAAAAACTTGAATAAATCATCCTTGAACTCGACAGTTGTTGTGTCAATGGGACGACGATAATGGGGAAGAAAATTTTCAAGCAACGGCATTAGTGCTTGTGCCCCAATCTTGGCGCAAAGTTCATACTCTTTTTTTGCTGCCCAGTAATAAGCCCCTGTTTCATCCGCTGTGGGCTGCCAACCTAGATGATCAAGGGCAATGGCAGCCTGTTTGCGAGATCTTATAGCATCATTAGTGAGCCAGCTGATTAACAGGGGTATATGGCTTTTATCCCCACAGTGGGTGATTGCCTGCGCAGCCAGATAAGGCATATCTCTGCATATCTCAAGAGATTCCAGGAATATGGACAAAAAGTGCGGATCATAGGTGAATTTCTCCAAAGCTTCCTGTGCATCAACAGCACAATGATCATTGTGTGATTTCCAGCAGTTCACAAGTGGAATAAAGGCGCGCACATCTCGCAATTCGCCAAGTGCTTTCATGGCGCGGCGGCGTACATCATTGTCCCTTTGATTATCATTTATGATGGCGATTAAGGGGTCCACTGCCTGAAGGGGAGCCAATCTCATCAGAGCTTCGATAGCATCGTAGTGAACCTTCCATGCTGATTTGCCAGAATAACGTAAGGCTCTGATCAAGCCACGAACATTGCCTTTCTTTTCAAGTTTATTGACGTCCGGTGGGCCAAAGATATTCATTGGATACTCCTTGAGATGATTTATAAAGGAAAGTCTAGACCGATTTTGCCATTATCGGTATGGCCGCAGTCGGATGATGAATAATGGTCATTGTGTTCACTTTGGATCATCTCCCGAAGGGGAGTCAGCATATTTAACGCATTATCGTCGAGTTGATTATCCTGATGCAGTGCACTGAGCAATTCCGCGGCAGCCAGTCGGGTTGAGTGATCAGCCGCCGAATCACACAATATTCGATAGGCAGGTTCAAAGGCGCGGGGATCAGGTTTGTTTTTGAGTGCAATCAGCAGTGCGCGATGGATGGCCTCCGGTCCATTCATTTTCAACAAGCGTTGGAGCAGATTCTCAATAACATCTATGTCACCGATGTGTCCAAGTGTGATAATAGCTTCATACTTTATATTATCTAGATATCGGTTGTTATCGAGCAGTGCGATGAGGGGATTGATAGAAAGCTCGGATCCGAGTCGGTCCAACAAGTGGATAGCACTCATGCAGATATCTCGATTCTCATGATTCAGCAGGGATAAATATGGTTCTATATCCGATGGCCTGAGGGTGCTGATAGCCCAGATGATTTCTTCAGCGTAAGGATGATGAGGACTGCTTAACAAGGAAAACAACGGTTCAAGGGCGCGTTGGTCATTCATATACGCCAGCAATCGGGCAGCATTTACTTTCGCGCCAAGATCTTCGTTAGGGTCATGCATTATCTCGAGCAATGGGGCAGAAATGCATTCATCGGCCATGATAAGCGCGAGAATGCTGTTGTTTTCAACTTGTCTTATCACAATAGCTGTTGTACCTGTATCTATCTTGAACGACTTGTAACACAGTTTAGGGATCAGCCAACGGCTGAACTCGGCGGTGGTCATACCAATGGGTTTATATTGGTTGCTGAATACGAGCATTGGCATAAGCGCTCGAGGACCGATCTTTGCGCAACATTCATACTCATCTCTTGCCAGCCAGTAATATGCCCCAGATTCATCATTGGTGGGCTGCCAACCCAGCTGATCAAGGGCAATGGCGGCCTGTTCACGTGTTTTTTTATTCTCATTAGCAAGCCAGCTGATTAACAAGGGAATATGACTTTTCTCCCCATAGCGGGCCATCGCCTGTGCAGCCAGAGGTGGTATTTCATATGATTTTTCGTGAGAAGCCAGCAGAGCGGGGAGCAAGCGCGGGTCATCGAATTTAATCAAAGCCCTGGCTGATGCGCCACAAATGAAATAGTCTCCTGATTTAAGACAGTTCACAAGCGGTAAAAATGCACGTGTATCTCGCAGTTCTCCAAGGGCTTCAATGGCTTTACTACGTACGAATTCGTCCCTTCGGAGATCTTGGATAAAGGCAATCAAGGGATCCACAGCCTGAAGCGGTGCTAATCTCAACAAGGCTTGGATGGCATCTGCGTTAATCTGATCATCAGACCTGCCAGTATAACGCAAGGATTTGATCAGACCGCGCACATCGCCTTTTTTTTCAAGTTCACTGATATTTGGAGGGCCGAAGAGACTCATTTACACCTGCCTTGGATAGATTACAAAGGAAAACTCAATCCAATACCACTATCGGTATGTCTGGAACAATCAGAAGAAATATATTGATCTTCATGCTTCGTCTGGATGACCGTCCGTTGGGCCAGAGCCATCTGCTTTTCTTGCTCGCTAAGCTGACCGGATTGATAGATTTCAATGAGCGCCTGCGCTGCAGCTTTTCGCAGCGAATAATCGGCGCTCTTTAAGCTGTCGAGGTAAGCCGGTATGGCTCCCGGCTTATTGAGCCGCCTCAATGAATCAACCATCTTCAGCGCGGTGTTAAGGTCGTATGTACGCTTCAGGAGGAAAGAAACCAGCGGCTCGACTGCAAAATCGCCAAGAGCAAAGATGCCATCAAAATTATTATTCGCAATCAGGTAAGCAACCTGATCAGCAGGGGTGGTTGGTTGCCAGCCTAAGGCTTGCAGTGAATGTGCAACCGCACTGCACAAATGGAGATCACTGCCGGCCAGGTTCTGCAACAAAACCGGAATAGCCCGCGGATCTCCCTGCACGGCAAGCGCATCTGCGGCTGCCCGGCGAGCATCGCGCTCCCGAAATGGCAATCCATCGAGGGTCACGATGCTTTCGTCAAAGACGCTCATGAAAAACTCGACGGCCAGTGGATGCTTGAAATCGGAAAGAAAAGGAATCAACGCTGATTTATAATTAGCTGGGATCCTTTGATAACTGCTGAGCAGTTGTTCAAAAGCACTTGGATCACCCAGCTTAGCGAGAACGAGACACGCCTCGCCAAGCACGTCATCTTGCCAGGACTTAAGATAATGTAACAGCGGCTCTACAGCCCGACTGTCGGCAATATCATCCAGAGCCTCAAGCAATCTCATTTGAACTTCACGGTCAGGCGTCCCAAGATTCTCGAGCACCGGCTCAACGGCTGGGCTACCAATCTCTTGAAGTGCCCTGACGAGGGCGTTGGAGTGGCCATACACGCCCTGGTTGATATGATCATCTGGTTGGTACAGCATCGCTACCAACTGACGGGCTGCAGGTTCTCCCATCTGAGCCAGCCGGTCAAAATCACTCTTTAACAAGGAATAGGTGATTGCCGTGGATTCATCCATGGGCTGCCAATTAAGAGAAGAGAGCACAGAAGTAAGCCTTTTTTGGATTCCAATCGAAGGGGCACTTCCAAATGCTTTTGCCAAAGGCTCCACCGCATTTGGGCCAAAACCAATCAAGACTTCCTTCAGTTTATTTTCTGATGGGGGTGATTCATCCAACAGCAGATCAACCATCGGCTCAATGGCTCTGGGGTCATGAATCCGTCCAAGAATGGTGATGACATGACGACGTATGGTTGAATTGTTATGACGCAACGCGAGCAAAAGCAAAGGCACCGCAGGACTGCCGACTTGAACCAATGCTTCGATTGCCGCTTGGTGTTGCTCTTCATTGACAGATCTGGACATGTTTTCAACAGGAGCCAGGGATTCGATAATTACCTGGAAAGCCCTGGGGTCTTCGATCTTTGCCAATACTTTTATGGCATTTATTCGGTCGCTGTAATACCTTGATTTAGCAATGTTGACCAGTGCTTCCACCGCTGGCGCACCGATCAAGGCGCATTTTGCATAATCGTCTAAGGCAATCCAGTAATTCGCGCCAGCTTCATCCCTGGTAGGTTTCCAGCCCAGAGATTTCAGGGCGGTGGCGGCTGTTTTGCGGACGGTGGGATCAGCGTCATTGAGGCACTGAACAATCGCTTCTACTGTCGCAACGGACTTGAAGGCGGCTAGTGCTTCGATGGCTTTCTCGCGCACATTCGCTTGTTGATCCTGAAGGGTGTCGATGAGGGGCCGCATTGCGTGAACGTCTCGCATTTTGCCCAGAATCCAGGCGGCGCGGGCGCGTAATTGGGGATCGGGGTTGGCAAGCAAGGCCAAAATCGCATTAAATGCCGGGTCGCCGATCTTTACCAGGAGCGATGCAGCCTGAGAAGCTCTGCGGCTATTGTTTGATTGCATGGCTTCGATCAGCGGATCAACCGCCTGGGCACCGAATCGCACCAGACAGCCTTCCGCGAAAGAGTTTGAAATGCCCTGATCGAATTGCGAGATTAAAGGGTTGATCGCCGGAGCGCCAATGTCAAGCAAGGCATCCTGCAAGGTCTCGTGTATCCAATGCCCACCAAAAGTGCCCCGTTGGATGATGGGTTCGATCGCTTCAATCACATGCAATCTTCCCAATGCTGAACCAGCAGCGACGCGGATTTGTTCATCCATCTTTCCATCGCCAAGAATCTTGAGTAGTTCTTGTATTTTTCCTTTTTCTTCGAGCTTTTTAATGTTCGGCGGGCCAAAGAGTCCCATTCTTTCCCTCCAATTCAAGGTCGGTGTGTAGGTCATCGGCGGAAGCAATACCGCCAAAACCAGCTTCTTGCCATTTTTCTAAGCTGATGTTGAGCTGTTGTAATGAGGATAACAACAGTTTGGTTGCACGCCGGTAAAGGTGAGCACAGTTTTGTGGCGCATCATCGAGAGATTGCTCGCTATTTATTTTCACATTGTTCCATGCCCGGCAAGAACCACCACACAGATAGCGCAATGCACAAGTTCTGCATTTCTGGTTGGTATCGACCGTATGGCGACGCAGATCAGTGAAGGCGTCGGATTGAAGCAAGGCAGTAAGCCCTCCATCTGCATCCAGGCTGCCCAGTAACGCGGCAGGTCGGCGCCAGGCGTAGCATGGGTAGACACAACCATCAGGTTCAATATAAAGGTTCTGTCCAATGCCGCAGGTATTGACGAGGTGGAAATTTCCACGAGTTGATTCATCCAGATCAAAGTAATCCCAGATGGCTTGTGGAGTGGGACGTTGTGCGTCCTGCACGGCGCGTCCGATGGGTAAAACCGGCCGAAAGCGCACGTTGGTAATACCAAGTTCAGCTGCCAAATGACGCAGAGCTTGTCCAGGGTCTCCGCTGGCTTCTTCGAAAGCCAAAGCGGCTGCCAGCGTAAGTCTTGCTGTGCAGCCTGAGTCAAGCAGCCGGTGTAAATTGGCGACCACCCGGTCATAGCTGCCTGCCCCACGGCGGTTGTCGTGGGTGGTACGGTCACCATCGAGGCTGATGACGATTTCATCGGTACTGCGACCTACCCTTGCAATCAAATTGTCATCCATTTCAAAGGCCAAACTGGTTCGCAGCACCGTGAGAGAGGGTTTTATTCCACTACGCATAACCGATAAGTTGTCAAGCAAAACCTCACTCTCCGGGTGGATGAGCGGTTCGCCGCCGGTGATCACCACCTGGCGAAACCCTGCCGAAGCGGCCTGGAGGCAGGTCTCCAGAATACGTTCCACTGGCATGAACTCATGCTGGGATTCTCCAGCCGAAGCATAACAATGAGAGCAGCGCGATGGACAGTCAAATGTAATGTGCAAATAACAGTTATTGAGAGCACGATTGGGAGTCGATAGATGTGTATGCAATGCTCGAAGTTTTGTGAGGGTGCGATTGGGGCGGGTAGCCAGGCCTAATCGAGAAAAGCCATCGGCTGCGACTTCGGGTGAGTTGGTGGTTGCCAATGCAATGGCGGCAAGAACCATTCGGGCGCGGCCAGCAGTGGTGTGTGGGTGGGTTTTCTCGCTCATCAGCGAAAGCAGGCGTCCCTTGCGAAGCAGCCCGCGCTCGGAGTTAGGTTGCCTAACGACCTCAGACAGATTTTCTGGGGAGAAAATTTCTTCAGCTGCCCGATGGCTGATCGAAGTAAATATCTTTTTATAGGACTCACAATGGGGATCACGTAGTGAATTAAAGTTGCCATTCCCTGCAGCCAACGCATTGTAAGGACATCCCCCTTTGCAGGCAGAAAAGAATCTGCAATCGCCACATTCTTCTGCAACATGCTTTTCACGATGCAAAAATAATTGCCAAAGTGGTGTTGTCTGCATGGCATGCAGACTGGTTTCATCATTGACATTGGCAAGCACGAACTCAGCTTTTCCAGCAAAACGCTGGCATGGATAAATTGCACCATCGGGGCCGACTGCCAGAAACTTACCTAGACAATCATCAAAGGTGCAGATACTCCCTTGCCCATAAACCACGTTGCGACAAAGAGAATCAAGTGTGCCAATGCGAATTTTGTCGGCTTGTTCGAGGTAGAGGTCAAGCATGTCGCTGAGAAGAGCGCCATGTTCAGAGGGTGACAGGCTCCATGTATCTGGAAAAGGATTAAATTTGGATGTTAATGCAGGAAGGGCAGCATGGATTGACAGGTTGAGTCCTTCTTGAATGAAGAAGGAAAGAATTTTTTCCCTTTGAGGCAAGGATTGGCGAGTGAAGGTGCATATACAGGCCACATCCAGACCGTGTGCCTGGGCCAATTCAATGCCCGCCATCGTGCGGCGAAAATAGCCAGCGCCACGCTGGGCATCGGTAATCTGTTCAGGGCCATCCAGGCTGGTGCCAAGTGAAAGTCCATATTCTTTAAAAAATGCGGCCGTGTCTTCGGTGAGTAGCCATAAATTGCTCTGCATTGAGAAATGCACCCGTCGCGGTGCTAAACCATCACGAAGTAATGGTAGAGCCATTCGATAGAAATCTAGTCCAGCAACGAGGGGTTCACCGCCGTGAAAGGTAATGTTTAGCGAATCATCTGATTGCACAGAACCTTGCCAACGGATCACAGACTCGATGACACCTTGATTCATTTGAGTGTTGCCCTGATGTGGTCCGAAGCAATATGAACAACTTGCTGGGCAAGCCAGGGAAGGCACAATCATGATGTTACGTTGCATGTAGTTCCTCGATCTTTCAATATTGCAATCTAACTGCCCATCAAGAAAACTATTTTTTTGATCAAAACCGAGTTTTAATGATCCTTATTGTAGAAAAAATTCCAACCATAACATAAGCAAAATCAATCAGATGGAAATCACAAGAACTCCATGATGAAAAGCTTTTTGCTTGTCAAATCTATATCGACTCATCAAATAGTTTTTATCTTAGTGCACGAATTCGTTCCATTATTTTGTCTAAAGTAGATTGTGCGTCTATTGACTTGATTGGATACTAAGATTGCCATAACTGCATAAAGTTACTATCTCAAAATTCATTACCGGGGAACAAATCGCATTGGAATGGTATTTTCTCTTTGTTTGATCCAATCCAGCACTGTTTCTCTGCGAAACCGCCAGTGCTTTCCCACCTTGAAACCGGGTAACACTTTATCCTGGGCGAGCTTATAGATGGTCGATTGCGGAATGCGCAAGTACGCTGAGACTTCTTCTGCCGTCCAGAACTCATCTGTGTCGGCCATTGCTCACCTCGCTTATAAAAAATGAGATTATCACAGTTACTCTAATGATTATAGCATCGGGAAAGAAAAAGCAAAATCAAATAGGAGGACAGTTTCATCCCCAATCTATTTTTGAGTAGACTTCAGTTTACAAATTGTATAATTTGTGCTATTATGTAAACTGAAAGGGAAAAGGAGGAGGCCATGACCATTGGAGGACGTATCAAACAGGCTCGGAAAGCGGGCAATTTTTCTTTGCGAAAACTGGCGGATG
>CAZXRT010000061.1:632-9279 GCA_964642535.1 uncultured Methanospirillum sp. | reverse complement strand
CCCACGATGACCGCTCCTCCTTCATATGCGGCATCGGGCATGATCTCAGGGACAGGATTTGCAAGGGCGAGGACGATGGGATCCGGATTCATGGTTCTGATCATCTCGGCGGTGAGGAGGTCAGGGCCGGAGACACCGATGAAGACATCAGCACCGGGGAGTGCATCGGCGAGAGATCCAGTGCGGCCACTCCGGTTTGTTTCATCCCCGAGGATAAACTTGTATACATTTCCATACAGTCCCGGTCTTCCCCGATGGATGATCCCCTTCCTGTCACAGACGATGAGATCCCTCACCGGTGTACATGAGTCCGGGTTATATCCGATACACCGGAGCAGGCGGCAGACAGCATATCCTGCTGCACCGGCACCACAGACGACCACCCTGAGATCCTCAAGTCTTCTTCCGGTAACCCTGCAGGCGTTGATCAGGGCAGCAAGGACAGCAATAGCCGCCCCATGCTGGTCATCATGCATGACAGGAATCCCGATATCCTGAAGTTGTTCTTCTATCTCGAAACAGCGGGGAGCAGCGATATCCTCCAGGTTAATCCCTCCGAAAACCGGCGCAATCCCCCTGATGATCCTGACCATATCGTCATGTTCAGCATCAAGACAGATGGGAAAAGCGTCAATTCCGGCAAATTGTTTGAAGAGGATTGCTTTTCCTTCCATTACCGGTATTCCGGCATACGGGCCGATGTCCCCGAGACCCAGCACTGCTGATCCATCTGACACAATGGCGACCGAGTTCGCTTTCAGGGTATACTCCCAGACCCGGCCTGGATCACGGGATATTGCCTGGCATACTTCTGCAACTCCCGGAGTGTATGCAAGACTCAGATCCCTGCGGGTTTTCAGGGGAACCTTTGATACAACTGCGAGTTTGCCGTGATGATTGGCGTGGAGTTCCAAAGACTCCTTCCCGATTGCCGATCGCTCATCGCTGTCCATAGGTTCATGTTCCGGCTCGGTACGGATGAATCTATCGGATGAGAGTCTGTTTACTCAGAAAAAAAAGGAATATTGCGATCTTCAGGGTTCGCGGTACGGGCTGATCAGACGAAGGGTTGATTTTTGGGAACGTTCAGGTTCGCGTCCGTTTGACATCTGCGGCTCTTCTCTGATTGAGCCCTTGTGCATGATCAGGTATCCGCGTGAATCAAGTGCAAACTGCACTCCTTCCTGCAGCGTGGACCGGGTCTGGATATCACGAAGTTCAATCCCGAGCTGGACCATCGTCATAGCGACTTCCGGCTTGATTCCGGTCATCACAACCTGGGCGCCCAGCAGCTTGATCGCAACTGTGGCCTTGATTATATTGGTTGCCCCGGTTTCATCCAGACTCTGGACAGCAGTTCCGTCCATGATGATGAACCGTGCGGATTCTCTCCTGATAGCCTCAAGCAGCTGTTCGATCATCTTGTTGGCGCGGACATTGTCAAGTGCACCAATCAGTGGGAGAATCAGAATTTCATCCCATATTTTTGAGATTGGGGTTGATAATTCAAGGATCTCCTGAGTCTTCTGACGGATTGCCCTTTCTGCGGCAAGTTTGTCGGTAATATCGATGAATCTGACAACCATCTGTTCGCTGGAGGCATTTCCATACCGCCTCATCACGCTGGCATGAATCGTGAAGGTACGTCTTCCGGCTTTTGGGAAGATATGATCCAGTTCAAAGGTCTCCTGGGTCTTTCTCTCCCTGAACACACTCTCAAACTTCTCTCTGACGATCGGAAGATCAAGCATCCCCCCACCGATCGAAAAAACAGAGTTTCCTTCGATTTCTGCCCTGTTCACCCCAAATGTATTGTCAAATGCCCTGTTTCCAAAAACGATGGCAAATGATTCATTGAGCACAAATAATGGCTCATCGACAGTCTGAATTATTTCAAACGGATCAACACTTGTTGTCCTGCCAGTCATAGTATGAAATATCCCCTGTGGTTTGATATGATACTTTCGACATGATCTTTCCTCCCGGGTATCATTAACAAAAAAATGTTACTTTTTCAAGAATTATGAGGATAGAAGGAATTCATGAGTATCGGGGGTAAACCCCCGATGAAATATAGGAGGACGAGAGGAGGTTTTCATTCAATGAATGCACGCAGCACGGTAACCACGGATCGTGTTACTCTCCTGCCATCCCGGGGGATAGCGGTGTGATGAATAATAGTAGGATTAGGTGGCTTATATAATTAACGAAGGTCTCTTCGACATATCACGAATGCCCTGAACAAGGCAGGATGAGAGAAGCGGTATACGGTAAAAAAAAGGGAAATTTATGAGACAATGGGGGGATTCTATCCGGTTATGCCGGGACAAACTTCGTGCCATAGAAGATGGCGCCACTGGATCCATCCTCCCCGAGTTTGCGGAAGACCGGTTTGACTCTCATCCCGATCTGGATCTTGTCGATATCACAGATCACCTGGGATGTCAGGCGGGATCCTTCATCCAGTTCGATGATGGCAATTGCGTACGGAGTGAGGAACTTGAACTGATCTGAAGCACTCCTGATGATAGAGTAGGTTATTACCGTCCCTGTTCCTTTGAACTTATGTTCGACGATCTTTCCATCACGTCTGCAGTCAGGACAGAATGCCCGTGGCGGATAGAAGTACCTGCCACAGGTGGTGCAGTGTGTTCCGATCAGGTTATACCTGTTCTGCTGTTTTCTCCAGAATCGTGCAACACTCATATTACACCCTCCCGAATACATGGCAGACAACGGTTGCTCCGGTTCCACCCACGTTATGGGTCATCCCGATCTCTGTATTGATCTGCCTGCCACCGGCTTCTCCCCTGAGCTGCTTTACCACTTCATACACCTGCTTGACGCCGGTTGCTCCGACCGGATGACCACAGGCCTTCAGGCCGCCACTTGGATTTACCGGAATCTTTCCGCCAAGAGCCGTGACTCCTTCTTCAGTGAGTTTTCCAGCTTCGCCTTTCTTGCAGAATCCGAGATCCTCGATTGCACAGATCTCAGCGATCGTGAAACAGTCATGAACCTCGACAAACCCGATATCCTTGTGCTCAACCTTTGCCATGGAGAATGCTCTCCTTCCAGCAGCCACGGTAGCATCGATCGTGCAGATATCCTTACGGTCGTGCAGGGCGATGGAACTGGATGCCTGGCCACACCCGAGAACCTTCACCGGTGCGTCGGTGAACTCGCGTGCCCGCTCGAGTGGAGCGAGAATGACTGCGGATGCCCCGTCAGTCACCGGAGAGCAGTCAAAGAGCCGGAGAGGATCTGCGACAAGGGTCGATTTTGTGACAGTCTCGATCGTGATCGGTTTTTGGAACTGAGCGTTTGGATTTTTTGCTCCATTCTCATGGTTCTTGACAGCTACCTGTGCCAGCTGTTCACGAGTCAGCCCGTACCGGTGCATGTACTGGGTTGCTATCATGGCATACAGGCCGGGGAACGTAACCCCTGCAATGCCTTCCCACTCCCTGTCTGCCGCTGCAGCCAGTACATCGGTGGTGACCTCGGTGCCGACATCGGTCATCTTTTCGACACCTGCCGCAACCACGATCTCTGACATTCCTGATGCCACAGCAGTGTATGCCTGCCTGAATGCAAGCCCTCCTGATGCACAGGCTGCCTCGACCCGGGTTGCCGGGATGTTGTCTGTGGCAAGACCGGCATAATCAGCGATCAGGGCACCGATGTGCTCCTGTTCGACAAACCTTCCGGCACTCATGTTCCCGACAAATATCTCGTCGATCTTCTCCCCGGAGAGGTTGGCATCCTCAAGAGCAAGGGCTCCTGCCTCGACAAAGAGGTTTCTGAATGAACTCTCCCATTTCTCTCCGAACCTAGTGCATCCGACTCCGATTACTGCTACCTCTCTCATTCCATCATCACCACTTTGCCCTTGTGCTTGGCATATATTGCATAGTCAACGATCTTCTTGTCTGCAAGCATTGCCGCGACCGAGGGCGATGCCTCACGGTGGAAGAGATCAGAGTTGTTCACATCAGTGACCGTGATATCAAATGAGTCACTGCCCGACCCGGATCCATAACTGGTCATGAATATCCGGTCACCGGGTTTTGCAATATCGAGAACGGCAGAAAGGCCGACCATGGATGCACCGGAATAGGTGTTACCCAGGTAGGTTACTGCAAGACCGGGTTTAATCTGGTCCATGGAGAAACCGAGAGTCCCGGCAGCCTGGACCGGGAACTTCCCGTTTGGCTGGTGAAAGACGGCATAATCATAGTCTGATGGTTTTGTTCCCATCTTCTCGAGCATCAGCCGTGATGCACCGAGTACATGCTTGAAGTATGCCGGCTCTCCGGTAAACCTTCCTCCGTGACGCGGGTATGGTTTATGTTCCCTTCGCCAGAAGTCAGGGGTATCGGTTGAATATGAACAGGTATGGTTGATCTCGGCGATCGGATCATCGTTTCCAATCACGAATGCTGCTCCGCCAGCGGCTGCGGTGTATTCGAGTGCATCGCCCGGTTCTCCCTGAGCAATGTCGGCACCCACAGCGATGGAGTATTTGACCATCCCTGACTTTACAAGGCCCATTGAGGTCTGGATTGCTGCGGTTCCTGCCTTACAGGCGAATTCATAATCTGCAGCGGTCATCAGGGGGGTCGCACCTATTGCCTCTCCAACCGTCACGGCACTTGGCTTGACCGCGTAGGGGTGGGATTCTGATCCGACATAAACGGCACCGACATCAACAGGGTTAATCTCGCGACGTGCCATTGCACTGCGGGTTGCCTCGACTGATATGGTGATTGTGTCTTCGTCCATATCTGGAAGACTCTTTTCAAAGACGCCAAGACCCTTGGAGATCTCAGCGCCGTTCGCTCCCCAGACACGTGCAATCTCTTCTACTTTGATACGGTAGCGAGGAATGTATGCACCGTATGAGATGATTCCTACCATTTTTCTTCCCTCAGACAATCCACGATATCCTCGATTCCCTTCTCCGTACACATCAGGGTAATGTGATCCTTTTCTGCCATCTTTGGCACGATAGGATGGACAAGGTCTGCGGAGATACCGTGGAGTACTACGCACCGGGGTTTGAAGGGAGTCACCCGGATCGCCACCATCGGTGACTTTCCGTTCGAAACGCCGGTGAAGATGAGCGCCCGTTCGGTGCTCCACCCGTATATCCGGTTGAACTCATTGGCAGAGAGGTTCATGATTGCCCTGATACTGTCGATAATCGTGTACCCATAAATGGTCAGATCAACCGGACCGGTGAGGATCTTCCCTTCGATTGCCCTGGAAAAGGTCTCCAGATTGATCGGACTTGAGTAGTCATGCAGATCGTAGATGACTCCCTCACCCATCTCAGCAAAAAGAAGAGAGGCAAATTTCTGGATATACCTGCCTCCCCGGTCTTCATCGATGGCAAGGATGCTGTCAACGATCCTTCCGATTATCGCAGTGCCCGGACTTTTCCTCCTTCCGCTCTCATAGTCACTGATGACCGAGGGCGAAACGCCGAGGAACTCGGACAGATGTCCCTGAGAGATGTCGAAACTCATTCGCCATTTTTTCAGGGTCTTCCCCGGAGAATCAGAGAGGGTAATCTCCCCCGCCATCTTCTCAGCAAGCCGATGGCGTAATCCCGGTTCCATGCCTGTACAGTGAGGGAGGGGCGAGTTAAATAATTAACGAAATCGGGTTCGACAAAGATCGAACTTTCCTATTTCAGGTTTCTGGTCGTTCCCGGATGAATGTCCCGGCATCAGTTCATCCCTGTTCAGTCTCCCTTCTCCTTTGCAACTCTTTCTTCTGTTTTTCCAGTTGCAGTCTCCTTTCCTCCGGTGATACATCGGGATCAGAAAACCTGGTATGTTTTTCGCACGGCATCTCATCGCAATACCCGCAATGGGGGAGTTTCCTTTCCTGAACGCAGCAGATGTAAACCGGACATGCTTCAATATCCACGTACTCAGTCCAGAAAATATTCCCCTCCTGGTTTGAACAACCGGAACAGTCTTTCTCAAAATGATCACAGTCATCGCACCAGAGGCCACAGACGGTAGGATGGTATCGCTCCATTACGGTTTCATAGGGTGTTTTACAGGATAATTCTGTCTCCTGATCAGGGGGTGCTCATGGATGGCGAAATATGTATGGGTATTATGGGTATATATGGCAGGAGAAATTTCGTCGTCGTCTGATATGACGGACAGGAGGTAATGAAAACGGGGTCTTGGAAGAGCACGTTCCAAAAGCTCCCCAGAGACGTCACGAGATATCCCTATCTCCTGACTTTTTTCATTCTTTGTCATCAGGGAGAATCATCGTGAAATGGTGGAGAGGCTGAATTGATATCGTAATTTTTTCTGCAGTACAGTCCAGGACATGACCTCCTGCGGTAAAATCACTGGTGATAAAGTGTGGATGGAATCCTGCATAATTTACCCCTCTCATCCATTCCGGGAACCAGAATCCACAAATTGTACCGTTGACATCTGTTAAGTTGAAGACCGACTGATCTTTGATGACCCTGGTAAGGTTCGGATATGGTAAACTCTGAGCAGGCACGCTTCGAACATTCATCTCTGAAAATGAACCGTCAACCTGGAATGCGTAGATAGAATTGGGGTCAGGGAATGAATTATTGATTGAAGTGAGAATTTCATCCTTTTTTATTGAATTATGTAGCGAATATGTGATCGTTGGCTTGAATGATGTTATCGTGGCAAAACAGACTCCGGTATCGTTAGTAGGTTCAGTAACTACTCCATCAATAGTGATCTGCCATACCCTGCCATTTAGTTCGAGTAATTCTCCATTCATGTGTTCATACCCTCCGATGGCCATTGTACCCACGGTTTTTAAATCACCAACTGAGCATCGAGCTGAATAATCGCCTGCAAAAAAGGGATCCCATGCTGATACCTGGTATACCATAGGAGAAGCCGAATTTTCATCAGCGATTACTCCCCCCTGAAATGCTATGAAAAAAAGGCCGAGGATGATGAATCCTGTACTTGATATCTTGTTCATATGAGCAGTATATCACTCCTGATACATCTGTTTAATCCAGAACATGAATCTATAATCATTTCTAAGGGTGCATCATTTTTGGTAGCGATCTCACTTATGACAATTCATTAATAATATGCATTTCATAAATGAGATCATGGTAGATCCTGAGGATCTGGAGTGTCTGAAGCGCATCGCTCTCCGGGGTGGTCTGACTGATTCAGTTTTTTTAAACTCACAGAGTCTTGGGACGGAACTTGGGATCAGCCCGCAGACTGCGTCGCGGAGATTGAAATCCCTTGAGCAGCAGAACCTGGTTCAGCGGACCATCATTGCTGACGGTCAGCAGATCACTCTGAGTGAAGATGGTGAATCTGTTCTTCGACAGGAGTACTGCGATTATTACCGCCTTTTTGGCGGAAAGGAAAAGAATATTCAGTTCCCGGGAATCGTTGAATCCGGCCTTGGGGAAGGGGCATATTATATGAGTCTTCCCCGGTATACCCAGCAGTTTGAGAAAATTCTGGGATTTTCCCCGTATCCCGGAACCCTGAACCTGCGACTATCACCCGTTGCAGTTCAGCGGAGAAAACGACTGACCATCGCGGACTGGTTCCTTGTTGAGGGCTTCGTCTCTGAAGGAAGGACCTTCGGACAGGTCAGGTGTCTGCCCTGTATGATCGGAACCATTCCCTGTGGTATCGTGGTTCCCGGGAGGTCCCATTACCCGGATGCCCTGGTTGAAGTGATTGCACCGGTCGGGCTGAGACGCGAACTGGATCTGAAAGATGGGGATGAGGTAGTGATTGAGGTGTCAGCATGATTGATAAAGCGCTCCAGGCGCTCCGGAACGGTGAAATGGTACTGCTGTATGACTTTGATAACCGGGAGCGCGAGACTGATCTTGCGATGAGGTCTGATATGATCACCCATCGGGATATCTGCCGGATGCGTCATGATGGGGGGGGGCTTATCTGTACAGCAATTCCTTATGTTCCTGCAAAAAAGATGGGTCTTCCCTACGCACGGGAAGTGCTTCGCAACTGTGCCATGGTGGAAAAGATAGGCGATATTCCCTATGATCCGGCGAATAACTCCTCCTTTTCTCTGTGGGTCAATCACCGTGACACCTTCACCGGTATCACTGACAATGATCGCTCCCTGACCGTAAATGCCCTGTCCGGTATCGTCAGTGATATCATCGCTGAAAAAGATGTCATTTTCAAAGACCAGTTCCGGACCCCCGGGCATATGCCGATCCTGATCGCTGCAGAATGTCTTTTGGATCAGCGTCATGGGCAGACTGAACTCTCGGTAGCACTTGCTGATATGGCAGGGATTAATCCGGTAATTACCATCTGCGAGATGCTTGATGATGAGAGCGGACTTGCTCTGTCCAAAGAAGAGGCGAGAGAGTACGCCAGAAAGCACGGTCTAGTTTTTATCGAGGGCAGTGAGGTTCTTGATCGGTGGAAACAGGAGTAATCTGAAATCCGGCTACCTCTATTTGGATAATACAAATCACACCTCTTTTTGCCCGATTTTTTGGGAGAGATATTCCTACATTCGGTGGATGATTCCGTCTCCATCTGGTACGATGAAATTGACTGGATTGGCGATCTAATGCTGTCTTCCGTCTTATCCTCTTTAATATATGATTGAA
>CAZXRT010000061.1:0-622 GCA_964642535.1 uncultured Methanospirillum sp. | reverse complement strand
TTGACCGGTGGAAACAGGAGTAATCTGAAATCCGCCTCCCTGTTTGCGGATAACACAAATCACACCCCTTTTCGCTCTGCTTTTTGTAAGAATTGTTTCTCCATCCGGTGGATGCATCTTTCTCCATCCGGTACGATGAAAATTGACTGGATCGGCGATCTAATCCTGTCTTCTCTCTTATCCTCTTTAATATATGATTGAAGATGAACATTAGTACATGGCCGGTGAGCTGAAAAAGGATACAATTCCTTTCATCAAGTCAATTTTCGTCAATAATATTGAATATCTTCTTCTTACAGTGATTTTTTTATTTTCTATCTTATTACGGATGAATTTTGATCCAACCATCCCTTTTCATTATGATCCCGGCAAGAACATTGTGTATGCAAGAGCCGTCCTGGAATGGTTTCCCCTTTTTCCTCAATATAATCCTTTTTTCAACCTGGGAGAATACTACGAATACCAGGTTTTATACCCCTATCTCTCTGCCTTATTCCATCTTCTCTCCGGACTTCCGCTTGTCGCAAGTGGAACATGGGTGGCAATCCTGAGTGGTGCTGCTCTTGTTGTGACGGTTTTTTTCCTGACAAAAGAGATATTCGGGAATAATACCGCTGCTTTG
>CAZXRT010000060.1:0-9307 GCA_964642535.1 uncultured Methanospirillum sp. | reverse complement strand
TTTTTCCCGGGGAGGGCTGTTTCGAAAAACATAATTCTTCACAAAAGAACTGATCAGGATGCATATTACTCCGTCTGCCATATCATATATCTGTGGAGTTCTCTTCTGTTTCATCATCCTGGTATCAGCAGTATCAGGCACTAATGACATTACTATCGCGTATGAAGGAAGCCCCACTCAGAATTACCTGAACACGGCAATCGAGGAGAATGGGTTTTACGAAAAGGCCGGTCTTACCGTTACCCCGGAATTTTATGATACTCCCAAGGAAGCGGCAATGAGTGTCATCGATGGGAAGAGTGATTTTGCCATCGTCACCTCCTATGCGATCGCAGAGGTAGTTAGTGAAGGATACCAGCCGGTCATCCTCACTTCGGTATTCCGGATGGATGCCGTAACATACGTGATCGTTGATCAGAATGCAGGTATCTCACGTCCTGAAGATCTGAACGGAAAGAGGATCGGATATGACCCGGATGGTTTCTGGGGATATTACCTGGATCAGTTTCTCACCCTGAATGGCATTGATTCATCATCCATCACCCATGTCCCGGTTCCGTCAGAGGATATTGTACCTGAAATGAAGGCAGGAACGATTGACGCAGGAGTGATCATCTACCAGTCAGCCGATGAACTCCGGAAAGATGATCCCACCCGGTACCAGGTCTGGCCGGTGAACAATAACGAGAACATGTACCTGGTCCTTATCTGCACCCCGGAGATGCAGAAAAATCCCGAAGTGATTCGGAAACTGATCGGGTCCCTGATTGAATTCGGGACGTATGTGAACGGAAATATTGACCAGATGAAACAACTGATCGGGAAAAAAAGCGGGGTTGACTCTGATACTGCACAGGATTTAATCACCGGTGTTTCAACCGATGTCAGCCTGACATACAGCCTGCTTAGTGTCCTGGAATCCCAGAGCAGGTACATCATCGGCCTTGGAAATGCTACCCTCACCCAGACCCCGGATTACCTGCAGATCATCGATTTCTCATACCTTGATGAGATCAATCCCGAAGGGGTGACTATCATCCATGAATAGGGATGAAGGTGCCTGATGGCAGCAGCGAACCTGATGAAGGGAAAATTCATGATACTGAGCGGATCAGCACCGGCAGGAGAGTGAGGATGAGCGGGTCCGTTTCTCCTGCAGGATGATCAGATGCTCCTTCGAAACCTTCTCCTTGCGGTTCTTTTTCTCTCTCTGATCTCCACCCTGCTGATCGGGTGCGTGGCATGGTATGGCCATACAACGCTCCAGACCCTTGAGGAGGAGGAAAAGCCGGTATCTGACCTGATTCATTCGGTGACGATGATTCGAAACCTCCAGTTTGATTACCTGGTCTCGCAGGAGAAGCGGAGCCTGGATCAGTGGGATATCGTCTACGCCAGCGCTCTCAACCAGTCAGAACGGCTTATCTATGATGATCCTGCCTCACAGGCACGGGTGATGCGGATCCAGCGATCCCTCATCACGATGAAGACCCTCTTTGACACCACCTCTCCGGACTCTCTTGAAAACCTGACCGACCGCTCCGGCGGCCAGCACAAACAGTACTCCCTGCGGTACCAGATCCTCAACCAGCAGAGTCTGAACGCCATCGATGAACTCTCCCAGATGGAGAGTGGAATCACGAAGAAAAAGGAGAATATCCAGCAGTGGATTGACCTCGTCTCCCTGGTAACGTTCACCCTCGTCCCTCTCATCACCTTCCTCTCGCTCCTCTTCCTCTACTTCAGGCTGGACCGTTCTCTCTCCCGGCTTGAGGAAGGGACGAAGATCCTCGGGTCCGGCAACCTGGAGCACCGGATCTCCATCACCGGAAACGACGAATTTGTCACACTCGCCCGGTCATTTAACCAGATGATCGAGGATCTGCACAAGGTGCTCATCTCCCGGGACCTGCTCAGGGAAGAAAAACTCAAAGCCGAGGCGGCAAACCGGTCGAAAAGTGTCTTCCTGGCTAACATCAGCCATGAACTGAGGACTCCGCTCAATGCCATTCTCGGCTTTTCCCTCCTCCTGAGCAAAGATCCTGCTCTGACACAGTCACAGGTCTCCCAGCTTGAGATCATCAACAAAAGCGGGGAGCATCTCCTGACCATCATCAATGATGTGCTTGATATGGCAAAGATCGAATCCGGACGGGTCGGGGTGAATCTCCAGGCATGTGATCTTCACCGCCTCCTGCATGGTATCTACCGTCTCTTCTCCCTTCAGGCATCAGAGAAAGGTCTTGATTTTCACGTGGATCTCTCCCGTCCGGTCCCGCTCTCTATCCTGTCAGATGAGAAGATGGTTCGCCAGATCCTGATAAACCTGGTGAGTAATGCCATCAAGTTCACAAAGAAGGGCTCTGTCGTCATCCAGGTGGAGGTTCCCGAATCAATTCCTGAAATTGAGGGAGATGAGATCTCTCATGAACAGGAACCACCCGGCCTGCAGTTCCAGCACACTCTGAATCACCTGCAAAGCCAGCAGGGCCTGCAGTTCCTTCGGGTCCGGGTGAAAGATACCGGCACGGGTATCCTGCCTGAGGATATCGCATCCATCTTTGATCCGTTTGAACAGACCCAGCTGGGACAGCGGCGGGCGGACGGGACAGGCCTCGGCCTTTCCATCAGCACAAAGTATGCGGAGCTGCTGGGAGGGTCATTATCTGCTGAGAGCAGCGGCATTGAGGGGGAGGGTTCAGTCTTTACTCTCACCCTTCCCTGGTCTCCTGTCTCAGATGAGTCGGTCCGTGATGATACCTGTCCGGATACCGCACGGTTCGTCGTGGAAAATGCTCCTTATATCAGGATCCTGATCGTAGATGATATCCGCGAAAACCGTGAGTTGCTGGCAGCGTATCATCAGCACTTCGGGATTCAGCCCCGCCTGGTGTCAGACGGAGAAGAAGCGGTCCGGACCTGCCTGACCTGGCATCCCCACCTTGTCTGGATGGATATCTTCATGCCTGACCAGAACGGGGTTGAGGTTATGCACCGGATCCGCAGTAATACCGGAGATGATGCACCGGTTCTCATTGCGGTGACCGCAAGTGCCTTTGATGAACAGCGGAGATGGTATCTTGAGCAGGGATTTGACGGATTTCTCGCTAAACCGTACACCGAAGACGAGGTAATAAGCATCCTCAAAACCTATCTGCATATTGAAACTGCAGGTGATACAGCAGAATGGCTCGCGTCCCACGAGCCGGGTGAAGCCCCCTTGTCCCACCCTGACCTCTCTGCGATTGATGCGGATCTTCTGGATCACCTGAAACAGAGCACTGAACAGGGGAACATTACGCAGATATATCACTGTATCCAAAAGATCCGTGAACAGGATCCCGGGATAGCGGATCGCATCCTGGCATATGCCCGGTCCTTTGATTACGAAGGAATACTCTCCCTTCTTGCAGGCAGGAAGATCCCATGAATTCATCAATCCCGGGTACAATTCTCATCATCGATGATAATATCTCCAATCTCCATCTCCTGGTCACCATGCTCTCAAAATATGACTATGAGATCCTGGTAGCGAGGTCCGGGTCACAAGCTCTGAAGATTGCAGCAGAAACTCTTCCTGATCTCATCCTTCTTGATATCCTGATGCCTGACCAGAACGGATTTGAGGTATGCAGGATTCTGAAATCCTCCGGCACCACCTCGGACATCCCGGTCATCTTCCTCTCAGCACTTGACGATGTCTCAAGCAAGCTTCAGGGGTTTTCCTGCGGAGGGGTGGACTATATCTCCAAACCCTTTTATGAAGAAGAGGTCATGGCCCGGGTCCGTACCCATCTCTCCCTGGAACAGACAAAGAAAAAAATACAATCAACCATTTCCGATCTGAAAGCCGCCGAAACTGCAAGGAGGAAGAGTGAGGAACACCTGCAGACGATCCTGCACTCGATCCCCCAGCAGATCGCATATCTTGATTCCGATCTCCGGTTTCGCTACATGAATTGCGCCTGGGAAGTTCTGACCCGTCATCCCTCGGGAGAGTCAACCGGCAAAAAGATCGAAGATATCTTCTCCCGGGAGTATTATAACCAGATTCTTCCGGCCCTGATCCAGGGACTGGCCGGCGCAAAGGTCCAGCAGGAGGATTTGGTCACCATTGACGGGCAGGAGAAGATCTTAGATCTGCAGGTGATCCCTGAACCCGGTGAGGATGGACAGATCCAGGGTCTTTTCGTGGTGCTGACCGACATCACCCGCCACAAGGAGAATGAAAAAGCGATCAGGAACCTGCAAAAACAGATGGAGATCATCCTGAGCAGTATCCAGGCGGTGATCTTTGTCATTGACCTGGAAAATGACACAGTCCTGTATGCAAACAGGGAATGCATCTCCCTCTTTGGAGATATCATGGGTCGTGTCTGGACAGCGTCCCTGCAGAAGGAACTGGGAATCTCCTCTCCGGCCTCTCCTGATGGGAAGGATATCAGCCCTGACAGAGCAAACGGGGAGATATTCACATGGGAGTATGAGAATTCCCGGAATGGAAGATGGTATCTCTGTCATGATATCGCTATCCCCTGGATTGACGGGAGGACTGTCAGGATGGAGATCGCAACGGATCTTACCGAAAAGCGGCTGAATGAGATCGCACTGAAACAGTCAAACCAGAAACTCAACCTCCTCTCCAGTATCACCCGTCACGATATCCTCAACAAGATCACCGTTTCCAAAGGATGCCTTGTTCTCCTGGAGGATTCACCCCTGGATTTGGAACAAAAAGGTCTGGTACAGGGAATCGGGCGATCTGTTGATGAAATCAGCAGTTTTGTGGATTTTACCCGGATTTACGAGGAGATCGGCCTTCAGGTTCCTGAATGGCTTGATACCCGGGAGATCCTTGACCGTGTCATTGCCGGATTGCAGGCCGGAGATGTCGTCATCTGCAATGAGATCCCGCAGGTTTCCATCCTGGCTGACCCCATGCTCGAAAAAGCCTGCTACAATCTTATCGAGAATGCACTGCGTCATGGACAGAATCTGACTGCCATCACGGTTTCTGCCCGGGAAGCCAAAGGAGGACTGATCCTCTCTATCGCAGATGACGGGGGAGGGATACCGGACCATCAGAAAGAACTGATATTTGAGCGGGGGTATGGGAAAAATACCGGGCTCGGGCTCTTCCTGGTCAGGGAGATATTATCAATATCCGGGATCTCCATCACCGAGTGTGGCCGGTATCCCTCCGGGTCACGGTTTGAGATGCTCATCCCTCCCGAGGGTTACATCTTCTCTTCTCACTCCGGCAGGTAACCGGATTGCTCTGGTGCCTTTTCTTCAGCCCGATACCAGGCTATGGGTTTCACCTCAGATACTTTCATGCAGGATCACGATAATGAGAACTCATGCAGATGCATGGGATCGTACAGACGGGAGTGATTCTCCTCATCGCGATGCTTATCACTCTTCCGACAATCAGTGCAGATACCACTCCTCCTGAAGGACCGGTCAAACTGATCTTTATCCACCACTCTGTCGGAGAAAACTGGCTCTCCGATGAGAAAGGAGGGCTTGCGAGGGAACTAGCGGAGAATAACTATTTCGTAAGCGATACGTATTACGGGTGGGGCCCGGACGGGATCGGGGATCGGACCGATATTGTTGACTGGCCTGAATGGTTCCTTGGTGACAACCGGGATACCTACATGAATGCTCTTCTCGCAGAATCGAAGGATGATGCTGCCGGCTATGATTATTACAACCGTCCGATGGCAGATCCCGGCGGAGAAAACCGGATCATCCTCTTCAAGTCCTGCTACCCGAATTCAAACCTGGGTGGCAATCCCTCTGATCCGGTATCTGACGGGCCCGATATGACTGTCGGAGGAGCAAAATATGTGTATACCCGGCTGCTTGAGTATTTTGAGCAGCACCCTGAGACCCTCTTTATTGCCATGACTCCTCCCCCTGAACTGGCACCCGACCATGCAGCCTCGGCTGAAGCATTCAGCAGGTGGATGACAGAAGACTGGCTCTCTTCATATCCGGGTACAAACGTCGGGGTTTTTGATCTGCATGCGGTGTTGAGCAGTCCTGACAACCATCACACGGCTGAAGGGGATACTATTGTCTACGAGACCGGCCACGGAAACACCCTTGCCTACCCGACAGAAGATCCCCACCCGTCACGGGAGGGAAACCTGAAGGCCACCCGTGAATTTGTCCCGCTTCTGAACTATTATTATCACCGGTGGATGAGTGGGGATACTGCCCCGGTCCAGCCGGCCTCGCAGAAAGGGCCGGAGGTATCAGAAGAGATGCCGGCAATTGCAGAGCCGGTTGAGGATATAGGCGATATAGGCGATATTGAGGATATCGAGGATATCACTCCCGCAGAAACATCTCAACCACAGGAAGGGTCCTCTGCTGGGACCTACCCGGGTGAAGAGTCTTCTGCCCCTGCCGGTGGCGGTCTGATTCTCTCATCTGATGGAGAGATGACTGGTCCGTGGACAACCTATGATGACGGCACCTCCCCGATCTCTCTCACGCCAGGGGATACTCCCGGCTCCTTCTGCGTGGAAACCTCCGTTCTTCCCGGAGGATGGGCGACCGTAGAAACCCTGGCTGACACTCCGCAGGACTGGTCATCCTATTCAGGGATCTCGTATATCATCACCGCAGACCGCGAGAATACTCCGTATTCCCTGGTGCTGTATGATGCAGCAGGCCCGGAGGGAAAATCGACCTACTCTGTATCCCTCACTGCCGGGACAGAGGCTGCCTCTGCCGGTGAGACTGTCAGCATCCCCTGGTCTGACTTTTCTCCGATGGAAGGGGTTGAGAGTTTTCATCCGGATCGTGCCCGTGGTCTGTTCTTCTCGTTTGAGAGCGGTGACGGGTCTCCGGCAAGGGTATGCATCCGTTCCCTCTCGCTGATCCTAGAATAATCCCGGGCAGGCAGGATTCTCCTCCTGCTCTTCAGACTGGTCAGGCAGCCCTGGGCCCGGATGGCCTCCTCCGGCAGAGTGCAGGGGCAGGAGTCTGACCGGATCCTCATGCATGAAAATGGGAGAAAACTGCCTCTCTTCTGTTCTATAAAGTATAAATAGAACTGCTCCAATCTTTATGTATCCGTTTTTTCCATGATCGCTGCCGGCCCGGAGGATGAGAAGAGAAATGACGAATTCTGATTCAGGTGAGATCTCCACCACAACACCTGCAGAATCTTCTCCCCTGATCTCCATCCTGTATGTCGATGATGAGGAAGCCCTCCTCACCCTTGCAAAAATATACCTGGAGCGGACCGATAATTTTTCCGTCGATATCAGAGAATCTGCAGAAGACGCCCTGAAATCTGCCCCTATCGACTCGTATGATGCCATCATTTCTGATTACCAGATGCCGGGGATGGATGGTATCGAGTTTCTCAAGACCGTGCGGGACCAGTATGGTGATATTCCGTTTATCCTGTTCACGGGCCGGGGCCGGGAAGAGGTGGTCATTGAAGCGATCAACAACGGGGCAGATTTTTACCTTCAGAAAGGCGGCGCTCCCAAACCTCAGTTTGCTGAACTGGCTCACAAGGTGAAGCAGTCAGTCCGGAGAAGACGGGCTGAAGCTGAGCGGGTTGAGCAGCTGAACGAACTGGTGAGGACCAAAGAAGCACTCCAGGAGAGCGAGTTACGATATCGCGCCATCATTGAGACGACTCCGGATGCAATCTGGGAGATCACCCTTGACGGGACATTTACGTATCTGAGTCCGCGAACCCGGGAGATCGTCGGGTATTCTCCTGAGGAACTGATTGGCACCGGTTTTCAATCCATCCTTCCCCCCGAAAGCTGGCAGATCATACAGGACCTGCTGAAAAATGCTCAATCCCGCAAACCCGGTCTGTTTACATTTGATGTCCCGGTGATCCACCGTGACGGAACAGTCCGGATTCTGAACTGCCGGTCCTATCCCCTGTTAGACTCTGATGGCAGGTATACCGGATTTCGGGGGGTATCCACCGATGTCACGGAGCGTTCCCGGTATCTCAGCGCATTGCAGGAGAGTGAGCTGAGGCTTCGATCTTTTATCGAAGCGACAGAAGATGCCGTCTTTCTCACTGATGAAGAAGGGAGAGTGATCGAATGGAATCCGGGTTCTGAACATATTTCGGGAATTCCCAAAAATGAAGCCGTGGGGGAGTATATCTGGGATCTGGCCGGCCGGATGGTGATCCCTGAACATGGAAACGATCACTATCTCTCCTTGATGAAGGAGAAGATTCAAACAGCCCTTCTGTCCGGCACCCCGGTCTTTCGTGAACCCCGGATAGCAGAATCGGTCAGGGCTGACGGGACACGGGTGTTTTTCCGGCAGACCGTCTTTCCTATCAAAACGGAAAAAGGATACCGGTACGGATCAATCTCCCGCGATATCTCCGAAGAGAAGCGGATGACAGAGGCTCTTTTGGAAAGCGAGGAACGATTCCGGGGAATTGCAGAACGGTCGCCGGATCTGATCTTCATCCTGGATGCGGAGATGAAACCTGTTTATGTTTCTCCCTCATCGCACTCGATCATCGGGTATGAACCTGATGAACTGGTCGGCAGAGCCCCGGAATTTGCCCTTGCGACCATCTTTTCCCAGAGCGGGTCCGGTCTCGTGGAATCGGTTGAAAGGACACGACGGGGGGAAGTTGTGGAAAACTGCGAGATTAGGATCACGAAAAAAGACGGAACACCTGTATTCGTGCATCTCTACGCTATTCCGGTCATCCATAATGGGATTGTCAGCGGAGCCCAGGTATCCATGCGTGATATTTCCCATATCAGGGATGCTGAGGCGGCACTTCGTGAATCTGAAGAGAAGTATGTCACAATGTTTCAGAAAAACCCGGTTCCTCTCACCCTTGTCTCTCTCCCGGACAGCATTTTTACCGATGTGAATGAAGCGTTCATCAAAAATTCCGGGTACAGCCGCGAGGATATTATCGGGAAAAAACCCGGTGATATCGGAATCTTTCCGTATCCTGATGAATATTCCCGTCTCTCTGCAGAAATCAGGGAAAAAGGGTATGTGTCGGGAATAGACATGCATTGCATGGCAAAAGAAGGCGATATCAGAAATGTCCTCTTTTCCTCCCGGCTGGTTGAGATCCATGCACTTCCCGGGGTTTTATCGACGATTGAAGATATAACCGAACTGAAAGCAGCAGAATCGGCGATGAACGCCATCGTCACGGCTATCGTGCAGACAACCGGGAAAGAATCCCTCTACCGGATCGTGCAGAGTATCAGGGCATGGCTGAACGCAGACTGCGTCATGATTGGAACAATTGACGAAGAAAAAGCGAATGTTC
>CAZXRT010000059.1:4009-9343 GCA_964642535.1 uncultured Methanospirillum sp. | reverse complement strand
GAATTGACAGGATTGATTACATCATCATCAATCATGCCGAACAGGATCATGCCGGCTCACTTCCGGTTTTGCTGGAACTCTTTCCGGGGGCAAAAGTATGCTGCACGGAAAAATGCCGCGAACTGCTTGGATTCCTCCTTGATATCCCGGCCCACCGGTGCCAGGTTGTTACCACCGCAGACACAGTATCTCTGGGAGACATATCACTGGAGTTCATATCTGCTCCATGGGTGCACTGGCCGGAAACAATGATGACATACTGTCCGGAGAAGGAGATCCTCTTCTCCTGTGACCTCTTTGGATCCCATTATGCGACATCTGACCTGTATGTCAAAGATATGGCAAAAGAAGAGATCCTTGCCAAACGATATTATGGCGAGATCATGATGCCATTCAGATCTAGCATTGTGAAGTACCTGGATCTGCTCAAAGAAAAGAAGATAGACACGATCGCTCCAAGCCATGGACCCCTTGTCAAACCTTCATCTTTGATCCTCGATCTCTACCGGGATTGGACATCAGACCAGGTCAGAAACACCGTGGTGATCCCGTATGTCTCCATGCACGGAAGTACCAGGCAGATGGTCCGGTTTCTCACCGGACTTTTAATCGAACGGGGAATCGGAGTCAGGCCGTTTCATGTATCTCAGGCTGATACCGGAGCTCTGGCGATGGAACTGGTTGACGCGGCCACCGTTGTTTTCGCTTCCCCGACAGTCCTCTTCGGGCCGCATCCGGATATGGTCGCAGTCGCCTATATCGCCAATCTCATCAAGCCCAAAGCCAGATACGCATCAGTGATTGGTTCATATGGATGGGGGGGAAAGGCCGTGGAGACCCTGAAATCCCTCATTCCCCACCTCAAGGCAGAAATGATTGAACCCGTATACATACAGGGAGCACCAGGAGAAAAGACCAGAACCGACCTGCAGAGACTGGCAGATGAGATTGCAGCCAGGCACCGGGAAGATCCCCTGGTTATCACCTGATATGTATACAGGCCGGCATAGACCGGCATAAAAACTCTTATCCTGTTTCCTGCTGAATCAACAATACAGGCAGGCCAGGATGATAGGTCGTGCATTCCTGATGCTGCCATCGAGGACAATCATGACATCACTGTATGAAGTATATAAGTGTGAGAAATGTGGTAACATCACGGTAGTTTTCCATGCTGCTGCCGGGTCACTGGTTTGTTGTGGAGCCGATATGGTGCTCCAGACAGAGAAAACCGCGGATCAGGGGAAAGAAAAGCATGTTCCGGTGGTAGAAAAGACCAGTACGGGAATCCTTGTAAAATGCGGGGAAGTCCCCCACCCGATGGAGGAAAAGCATTATATTGAGTGGATTGAAGTGCAGGGAGGAGATTATTACTGTGTTAAGCGCCTCTCCCCGGGTAGCAAGCCGGAAGCGGAATTTTCCTGTCAATGCGCAGAAATGAAAGTTCGTGCCTATTGTAATGTTCACGGCCTCTGGAAAGCCTGATACCATGAAACTGGTGGTCTGAACATCAGAATCACCTCCATCCTCCCTTTTATGCAGAACCATACTTTAAGCGAATCCATTCAGACCTCTTCGTATGTTTATATCATCGGGGTTGCAGGTGATTCAGGATCCGGAAAAAGTACTTTTTCCAATGCAATTGTATCCATTTTTGGAAAAGAACTGGTATCCACGATAACCCTTGATGATTACCATATCTATGATCGGGATGAGCGGGCACAACGGGGGATTACTCCGCTTGATCCGAAAGCAAACGATCTTCATCGGCTGGCTGATGACATTCGTGCGTTAAAAAAGGGCGATGCGATTCTAAAACCAGTATATTCTCATGACAGAGGTACCATCGAACAGCCGGTTCTCTTCCATCCCACCCGGTTTGTTATCCTTGAAGGCCTTCATCCGTTTGCAACTCCTGAACTCTTTGCACAGCTCGATTATACTCTTTTTGTAGATCCCGATACTGATGTGAAACATGACTGGAAAATCCGCAGGGATGTTCAAAGTCGGAATTACTCGTCTGGCCAGGTCATCGGGGAGATCAGTAAAAGAGAATCTGATTATCGGGATTATGTTTTTCCCCAGCGTGCCAGGGCGGGAACAATAATACAGATTGGGTATTCGGGGTATGGAAAGGAGAAGGGGGATCTCAGAAACATGTATCGCGTTACTTTGGCCATGAAACCACCGGAGACCTGTCTTGAGGATATTGAACTGAATATCGATCTCTGTAGTCTGTTTACCCGGTCATCTCATGATTTTCTCCTTGAATGCCGCACTCTGGAACTGGACGGGAGGCAGCTGCGTTCACTCACGGCAGATGGCGAACTGAACCATGAAACAATTCATAAAATAGAGAGAAATATTGAAGAGCAGACCGGTGTTCATCCGATCGATCTCTTCACCGGAAAAGAGAACATTACCGGAACAGATCTTGCCCGCCTGATTATCTCGTGGCAGATCATCAATCACCGGATCCTCATTGATATCAGAAACCACAATCAACCGGAATAATCTGACCGCTTTTCTCTATGGGATATCCTGCCCGCTTCTAAAAAGGAATTATATTCCCTTCTCCCATCCATTGCTGAGAAATGAAACAGATCGCCATCTATGGGAAAGGGGGAATCGGAAAATCCACCACGTCCTCCAATCTTTCTGCCGCCCTTGCTGATCGCGGTCTCTCGGTCATGCAGATTGGATGCGACCCGAAACGGGACAGCACAAGAATGCTGATGCAGGGACAGCTGATTCCAACTGTGCTTGACCTGATACGGGAGAAAGGGGAGAGCACACTCAGTACCGATGATGTGGTATTTCGCGGGTATAAAGGAATTCGTTGTGTAGAAGCAGGAGGACCGGAACCGGGTGTCGGCTGTGCAGGAAGGGGAATTATTGCAACATTTCAGCTTCTGGAACGTCTGCAGGCATTAAAAGGTGACGTGATCGTCTACGATGTTCTTGGAGATGTGGTCTGTGGAGGATTTGCCATGCCCATGCGCAAAGGATATGCACAGGAGATCTACCTGGTCACTTCAGGAGAACTGATGGCCCTGTATGCAGCCAATAATATCTGTAAGGCAATATCGCGGATATCACTAAATTCAAGACAACTCTGCCGTCTTGGAGGAATAATCTGTAATGCCCGTAACACACCGGGAGAGAAGGAACTGGTAGAGGCCTTTGCATCAGCAGTGGGATCCCGGGTAGTTGCAACGATTCCCCGGGACGATATCGTTCAGCATGCTGAACTGCATACTATGACTGTCATTGAATATGCACCAGAATCAGAGCAGGCAGAGAGGTACAGAAACCTTGCTGAAGCGGTTCTGGCCAATACAGACTTCTCCATACCCTCATCTCTGGAAATGGAGGAACTGGAGCGGATGGGGAGATCCTTTCTTACCTACAAAACAGAACGATGAAGTCATGAAAGTATTCCAGAGAGATAAATAAACCCATAAATTACCAGAAAATGGACAATATCATTTTTAAATAAATATACAATAATAAAAATATTAATAATAAACACTTTCACCCTGTTTTTTTAGCCTTTATATACCCCTTTTACTCACGTATGGATCAGACAGGAACGTGAGAATTATGCTTGAAAAAGCTGGATACATACAAAAAAGCCGGATGATCACCATCGATGAGAACGGCAGTCCGACAGAAATTATTGAGGTTACCATCGATGGCAGAAGATTCGGAGTTCAGACCGCTGAGCTGATGCAGGCACTCAGAGGAAAAATTTCAGCCCGGACATTTAAAATCAGGACCAACTGGAAGCAGTACATCGGTGCATTAGCAGGAATTGCCTACCTTTCACATTCAGGAAAGGCCCTGAACTTTGAGTTTATTGACGGAAGCAAATATACAGTCTCCCTTGACTCTCTCCGGTCATTACTCTCAAAGCGCTCATCATATGCTCCGGTTGCACGTCTTCCAATCAGTTCGGCAGTATCTGCACATCCCCGGGTAGCCCCTGCCCAGCGGGTTCTCCCCCTCTTCTGATATCCTGAAAACCAGCATTCTTTCCTGACTGAGGAAAGCAATAATTAAAATATTGTATTTGCAATATTAACACGGTTTTCCACTCAGAAAGATGTTCAATATTCTCCATACCCGGACTAATCTTCTCAGACCAGCCAGCGTCATGGATCATGTGCTTTCCTGGAATACCATCATCGGATACTTCTCTCTTCGAATATGGAGAACGAATCATTCATGGATCGAACACTCGGATTTAAAGAACGACGATATATTGAGGAAATCAGAATCCTCACCAAATCTACAGCCCTTGACTGTGTAATTGACGAAAAATTCGACCGGATCATTTATGTCATAAAAACCGGTGACATGGGATATGCCATCGGGAAAAAAGGAGATAATATCAGGCGGCTTCAGAACGTACTGGGAAGAAAAGTGGAAATGGTCGAATATGCCGAGAAACTTGAGGAATTCCTTGCAAATATCTTCAAACCAGCCAGAATTCTGAGGGTGGAGATCGACCCTGATACGAACAAGATCAACACCTATGTCAGCTCCCGCAGTGAAGTCGGCATTGCCATCGGGAAAGGAGGGTGTACGATTGAAAAGGCGCGCTCACTGGTTCGCAGGTTCTTTGGACTGGAAGTAGGGGAGGTTTTCCCGGAGAGTGAGACTAAGTGACCGGATCAGCGATACTGGATGAGATATGGGAGGTTATTGAAGATCGTGCCTCAAATCCGGTTGAGGGATCGTACACTACCCATATCCTCACCCATCGGAAGGGAATTGATAAAGCGCTTGAAAAGGTCGGAGAAGAAGCAACAGAGTTTATTCTGGCTGTGAAAAGCCAGGATCCCGCAGCAATCAGTTCAGAGGCTGCAGATCTGATCTATCATACTTTTCTCGCCCTTAAAGCTGCAGGAATCCATCCGGATGCAGTATACACGGAACTGGAAGCACGGAGAAAACCATCACAGGCTGCTGGTGGTTTCAGTGGTAAATAGATCAGGATTTGCGATAATCCTGAAAAGCCCTGCTCTCAATCCGGTATCAAGCCACCCATACTCATAGCTGTACCGTCCAAGTTTTTCAGAGTATGAAGAGGATTGAGCAAGTCTCAGATCTGAGCAGGTTTTTTTGGTCCGGTCAAGAATACAGATCGCAGCCCTGAACAGGGGGCTTCCCCACTCTGGTCCGGTTTGCACCGAGACGACCGCATCTTCAAGCATCAGGGCATACATGGAAAGATGCGGTACATCCACAGCTAATGCTTTCTTGAGATTTCGGGTCCATCCAGCCAAAGTTTGTCCGGGCAATCCATAGATGAGGTCCAGACTGATGTTG
>CAZXRT010000059.1:0-3999 GCA_964642535.1 uncultured Methanospirillum sp. | reverse complement strand
TTTCCACCGAGACAACCGCATTTTCAAGCATCCAGGCATACCTCCCGGTCTTTTCAATCAAATGTTCAGGATCAAACCCTGGTTCCTGATCATCCGGAGGGAAAAACAGCGGCGGCGTGGTTCCAGATATATATCCCAGGTAGATACCGGCATCAAGCCATCCATGAATATAGGTTAGGGAAGCATAGCAATTGACAATATCATTTTTCTCCCTGAATATTCCGGCATCAGAGAGATATGAGCTGATCATCTCCCTGATGTCTGATTCGACGTCATGCAGAGGTGTACCAGGAAAATACACACTTGTGAGGCATTCATATGCGCGGATCAGATCTTCCTGGTAACCAGGCAGGGATGATGCAGGGATCATAACCCTGCAAATAATTTCAGGTATTCTTCTTCGATGGGATGGAGGCCTGCAGGGATGGCAAGAATATGCAGCGGAGGTCCGAAATCAAATTTTTTTATCGTATCAGCAGGACCAGCCGCAACAACCGGATTTTCTGAACCGGCACGTGCGATGCCCACATACAGGGGAACGGTGACACCCTCTTCCCGTGCAATCTCCTCAATAATCATCACCGCTTCATTGATCTGCATGTACCGGTTCTCCTGAATATCGAGGTAAACAATCGTGTGGAGGTCTGCCGAGAGATTATTTCTGATTGTTTCAAACGGAGTTTTGGGAAACCAGTTTTTTGCGGGGTAGGGGATAGAACAGGACTTTCCAAACCGGTAGTTCTGAAGGCCTGACAATCCGCTTACAGCACTTGAAATTGATGAACCATGGATTATTGAGGTATCAATCCCCTTCTCCGCTGCCCGGATTCTGATATCGGCATGGGTAGTTGAGACCATCGGATCGCCACCCGTCAGAAAAACTACCCTTCCATTCCTGGCATTTTCCAAAATATGTTCCGGGCGTTGCTCAACATCATCACGCTTCAGGATATGAACCGGTTTTCCATACCTCTCCTCCATCCGGACCGGATCAGTGCCCATCAGTCGTGAAGTATACGATTCAAGATACACGTAATCGGCATCCCTGATTGCGTGCATCCCTTTGAGAGAAATATCATCCAGATCAAACAGGCCAAGCCCGACAAATGTCAGCATAATACAAAAGATCAGGACGTAAACACCAGGTTACCGCTCTCGATCTGAAAGTTTCTCCAGTTCATCGATAATCCCATACTGCCCTGAAGACGCAGTGCCGGCCCACTATCATCGTTGCGTATCTCTACTACCACATTCATCAGTTGTTTTACGATCGCGATGGTTTTCTGGTCAAATGTTTCGCTGTTTATGAGAAAGATCCCAATTGATCCCATCTTTTTCAGCTTGGATGAAACTACATGGAGAAACTGGTAAATAACATCTATCTTGCGAAACATCAGCATTGAAGTCAGTGATAACACGCAGTACCGGATCGGAGTTGGGAAGAGCTGATTGGGATCTTCGGTAAATTCTCCTTTCATGATCTCCTCAGTCAGCTGGGAGAACCTGATGTCCATCCCGGTCAGATCGTTCGGACTGCCCACATACTTGACTTTATGGCTGTCAGCAGTTTGAGCGGAGGAACTCCGGGTGATTGCATCGATGACGCCAATATAATTCGTATTGAAATCATTACCCTTGAAATAATCAAGGAGGTCGGTAGCCTGGTTTTCAGTAGTAAGTACAATCATATACTCACCTTTCCCGGGTTTTGCCAGGAAAGATGCTACCTGCTCTCCATTTGAGAACGCCGGGGCAAGGATGAGAATATTGGTGCCCGGGTTCAGTCCACCGGTCCGCTGGTCTATGGTATCAATACCGGTCAGGTATTTGTACATCGGTCTGTTAAACAGTCGACCTGTAATTATATTAACTTCATGATATAGTCGGTCTTCTTTGTCTTCTGATACGATCGAATTCTTTTATAGTACCCAAAAAAAAGTAATAGGGCTGGTAGGGTAATGGTTCCATAAGAATTTTCTTTCTTACTGATACATCACCAACAATACCAGGACGATATCTGGAAGGGGATTGAAGAATGCTTTACAGGTTTTATGAATGGCAGATCTCACGACACCTGGAGAGTATTCCACGTTATCTCTGTTTCATGATCTCCGAAGATGAGATGGAAAGGGCACCTGAGAAAATCGTCCAGGTGGTAGGATGGTGCCTTGATATTTCATCCGAATTTACCCGGCATTATCCAACAGAAAAGGGGATTGCAAGCATCACCTTTCATATCAGTACACAAAAGGCCGATCCCGATACCACACACCTCGATGCTATCAGGAAAATCGCATCAAAAACTCACCTTATAATTCATTACGGAAATAACACCGAAACCTCAGGAAAGGGTATTCCCGTTGCGGTTGCCATCGGGAAATCTGGCAGGGAAGAGATAATTGATGCCATCATCAGGATGGCAGAGCAGTCCGTGCAGCCCGAAGAGGTAGATGGCATAAAAATCGAACAATATCTCACCTTTCAGCATACCCCTGATTTTGTGATAAAGACCGGGGGTTCACACTTAGTGGATTTTCTGATCTGGCAGTCAGTATATTCAGAATTGTTCTTTCTTGACCTGAACTGGGATGAGATCCGAAAAGTGGATATTATCCGGGCATTCAGGGATTATCAGTCCAGGAAGCGGAGATTTGGAGCCTGAATCAGCATTCAGAACCCACTAAGCTCCGACCTTCAGTTCCCTGCGCTGGGAATAGACCCTGACTGCCCTGAGCATGTCAAGTTTACGAAACATCGGCCAGTAGGGCGCACAGAAATAGACTGCTGATTCATGCCCATTGGCAAGCCAGGGGAGGAAGTTTGAAGTTCTGCACTCATTACCGGTTCTGATGATCAGATCAACCGGAGGAATCGAGATATTCTTCCCATAGAGATACTCCTCCAGCAGGTCTGCAGAAATATCGCCAGGCTGTATCTTCTTATCCCTGACATCGGTCAGGATATCACGCGCAGCCTGAACGATCTCATTTCTGCCCCCGTATGCAAGTGCCATATTCAGGAAAAAATTGTCATAATGAGCGGTGGCTGCTTCTGCCCGCTCCACCGCCTCACGCAGGTCATCTGGAAGGAGTTCCCGATCCCCGATCATCTGGATCCTGATACCGTATTTGTGAACACGGTCATCATCAATAATCCGTGCCAGTTTCTCCTTAAATAAGGTAAACAGCTCACCCACCTCTGTTCCGGTCCGGTTAAAATTCTCAGTAGAGAAGATATAGAGAGTGATATACCGGATTCCCAGCTGCTGGGCCCATTCCAGGACCTCCTCTGTCCGGTCAGCACCCGCACGATGCCCATATGAAGTGGAAATACCCCGTTTTTTGGCAAATCTGCGGTTGCCATCCTGAATGATGGCAATATGGGAGGGAATGTGAGTACATTGCCTGCGGATAATGAACTCATACAATGGTTCAATCAGGGATCGGATCATACCGGAGTCACCTCGACGATCAGTCCGTTGTCAGGATAGCGTTCAATCACGAATTTTTTTCCGTCCATATCATCCTGCCCGCTGTCAAGTATCCACCATGCCATCTCAATCCGGTCATCAAACCGCTGATAGAGATCCTCATCTGGATCACCAGGTATATCAACTTCCATTCCGTTGCATTCCCAGACCCCGTACACAACCGTGCCATCAGGCGTTATCTCATCAAATTCCCGCGCCGTATTTGAGGCTATACGCCTGAGCCTCATTCGAAGCTGGACACGATCCTTGAAATCCGACGAACACCAGTGCACTTTTGGATGGTTTAGGATGGAAAGAACACTCTCCCTTCCTCCCTGCACAGCATTTGATACATCCCCCCTGAGCTGATATCCACGCTCACGCATCTGTCCGGCATTGGATTCACCCCATTCCAGTTCGTTGATATTCAGAAAATCAAGATCATCGATGATATCGAGAAATGCCTCAATCCCTGGAAGAGAGGGAACTTCAATTCCAACATCAAATCCAAGTTCACGAGCCGCTTTCAC
>CAZXRT010000058.1:0-9424 GCA_964642535.1 uncultured Methanospirillum sp. | reverse complement strand
GGATGAGCGGATCAAAATATGTACCGTAACAAGCGACCTTCTGGCGGAGCATCCGCTGTGCCGCGAAAAAGGCAAGCTCATCAAATCCGACTCACACCGCCACGAAAGGGACAAAAAGGTTCAGGAGCGCCTTGATAAAACCGTATCTCTGCTCGGCGAGGAGTTCAGGGAGTATCTTGGCTTCCTTTGCATGTCGAAATCGCGATACGTAAAAGAGCAGCTGGCTTTGGCAGTAAAAACCTGTGAAAGCTATGGCCGGGAGACGACTCTTAAAGCGGTAGAATTCTGTACGGAACAGGAGCTGTGGAATGCTTCGGATTTGGCAAACGCCGCCGCTTCGCTATTCGACCGAACGCCGCCGATAACGCCAGCACGATTGCCTGTTAATGATGAAAAATATCATATTAACGTTCAGGTCAGGCCTCTGTCGGTATATGCCGAAGCGGCAATGGAGGTAAGATAATGAATACCTCTATCTCCAAACTCGACTCGCTATGTAAAACGCTCAGATTGGATGCCGTGCAGTCCGCCGATTTTCTTCATGGCTTGCCGGACGACCTGTCACCGATGGAAATTCTTACGCGGTTTCTTGAGAAACAGCAGAACTACAAGCAGGAACAGGCCGCAAGTGCAAGAGTTGCCAAGGCAAGGTTCCCTCTTGTGAAAACCCTTGACGAATACGACTTTACTCTTCAAAACGGCGTTACCGCCGAACAAATGAAACGCCTTTGCGATTTCCTTTGGCTTGAGCAAGCATTCAACATCGTTTTCTTGGGCGCACCCGGCGTAGGTAAAACCCATCTCGCCACCGCTTTGGGTATTGCTGCGGCAAAGGCTGGTTATCATGTGGCCTTTGTTACACTGGAGGCGCTAATACGTCTGCTTAAAACAGCGGAAATCTCCGCCGCAAGCAAACGGCGTATGACCGCCATCAATCGCGCCTCTCTAGTGATTCTGGACGAAATCGGGTTTATGCCGGTTTCAAAAGCCGAAGCTAATCTATTATTCTCGTTTGTTTCAAACTGCTATGAAAGCAAATCGCTCGTCCTAACCTCTAACAAAGGCTTCGATGACTGGGCCGACTTTCTGGGCGACCCAATCATCGCCACCGCAATTCTTGACAGAATCATTTTTAAGTGTGAGATTTTCAACCTGACTGGCGATGGCTACCGTGTTAAGCACCGGCAGCGTATCCTTTAAGCAATTCTAAGCACAAGGGGTGGCTCAATTTATCTGGCCGTTTTTGGTTCAAATTACTTGACCGATTACACCTTTAGGTCAATTTAATTCCGGCGTTGACATATAACCAAGAAATGTAAACTAATTATTAATATTTTCTAGTAATTTTAACAAACATAATAAAATTTCATAAGAGGGTGTCCGGAATTTTGTGTAAATAGAGTTTAAGAATCTTCCTTGATGGCAAGAATAGGAATAAAACTATTTAAGTCGGAAAGGAAGATTTTTTATGTCCGTAGTAGCAAAAGAAGTCATACGAGACCTGATAAGACAGCAGAACTTTAGCAGCACCAACGATATAATGGCGGAAATCAAAGACATGTTCAAAGACGTGCTTCAGGAGGTCATGGAGGCAGAGCTGGAAACCGAGCTCGGTTACGAAAAACACGAAAGAGTGTCGGAAAACGGAGAAGAAACGGTGTCGAAAAATTACCGTAACGGATACTCAAAAAAGACGGTTCGAACACAGCTCGGAGAGGTGGAAGTAAGCGTTCCTCGCGACCGAAACGGCGAGTACACACCACAGATAATCGGGAAATACAACCGCAATTCCGACGGCATGGAAGACAAAATATTATCTCTCTACGCCGTGGGAATGAGCCAAAGGGATATTGCCAAGCAAATCAAGAAGCTCTATGATGTGGAAATCTCGCCCGAGCTTGTAAGCAAAATCAGCGATAAAATCATCCCTCAGCTCAACGAATGGCAGAATAGGCCGCTAGAATCGGTGTATCCCTTCGTCTTCATGGACGCCATCCATTACAAGATAAGAGAGAATCACCAGATTGTGACCAAGGCGGCTTACGTTGTGCTCGGTGTTACCCTCGACGGGTACAAGGAGATACTTGGCATATGGGTTGGAGGTAACGAAAGCTTAAAATTCTGGCTTTCGGTGCTCAACGAGCTGAAAAGCAGAGGAATCAAAGATTTTTATCTGTTTTGTGTAGACGGGCTGAGCGGCTTTCGCGAGGCAATAGCCGCCGTGTATCCTCAGGCGGGGATTCAACGCTGCATCATTCATCAGATACGCTCGTGCATGAAATACGTCAATTACAAGCACATGAAACAGTTTGCCGCCGACCTCAAGCTCGTCTATACGTCCGTTACCGAGGAAGCGGCGCTGAATGCCCTTATGAGCTTCAAGGAAAAATGGGGCGCAAAATACCCGGCGGCAATCAAAAGCTGGGAAGATAACTGGGATATTCTCTCCACCTTTTTCGCATATCCGCCGTCTATTAGGAAAATCATATATACGACAAATATCATCGAGGGGCTGCACCGAGAATTCCGAAAGGTTACAAAGACAAAGGCGGTGTTTCCGACCGACGACAGCCTGCGCAAAATGTTGTATTTGGCGTCGAATAATATCGTAAAAAAGTGGACTCAGCGTTACCGCGAATGGGACATGGTTTTGAACCATCTGGCCTTACTTTTTGAAGGCCGCCAGGCGGTCTGATGCTCATAAAAGTATGATTTCCCAGACGGCTTCAGGCATTCACGGCCATGCCGCGCATACCTTTAGCCGTCCGGGAAGAACGGTCACCAATGAGCACCGGATAGATCCGCTTTTCAAGCAAAGCCCCCTAATATTTCTTGCTGCAAGGAATGAATTTACACAAAATTTTACTCAGACCCTTTCATAAGGCTCTTATAACGCTAATGGCAAGTATATTACAATCCCTATAATCATGTTTATTAAGGTTTTTCTATATTTCAGGGCAATGCTGAGTCTAAGAGTCTTCATTAATAATTACTCCTTTTAAAATTATTACCCCCTCCCCCTCAAGTTGAGTATCCAGAGAGTCACCTTCTTTTAGTCCAAGGCAATCAATAACCTCCTGAGGCAATGGAATAAAATATTCATCTCCGCATTTCTGTATAGTAGTAGTGTACATTATAGTACCTCCATAATATTCCTCGGCCTTCGTCAGCGGCGTCCAACGCCAATACTGCGCCTTAAGATTGTATGCACAGAATAACGCTTCGCTGCAATCAATATAATAAAACCTTCTGCGGTAATATATAAACCACTTGCGCTCGCGGCTAATGAGCTCATCGGTTCTGCGGTGAAAACGCTTTATGCTCTGCTCGAAAACCCCATGACCTCCGATGTCATATCTGTACGTCCTCACTCCGCCGCATTCTTTGAAACTGCGCTGGAGAAATCTTCTCTTCAGCAAATATTTTGGGTCTTCTCCCGTTATCTCCGCCAAATAAGTTTTTATGTATTCTCCTCTAATAACGGGTACTTCATAATGATAGATCATCAGCTTGCCTTCATATCACCGGAATATGTTCTTCTGAACTCTTCTGCGGTCATCCCCTCGTATGTAGCAAGAGCGAGCACATGCTTCTCAAGCGGTTCCTTTGCGGCACAAGCTTGCCTTGCGCATTCCCTGGACGTAACTCCCATACGGTGTGCAAGTGCTTTAAATGTAAGCTTTTCTGTGCTGCGGTAAACTGTTATGCAGTTGCCCGCATTTTCTGTTTTGGACGAATACCCGGCACGTGTTTTCTCAGTTATCTCAGGAAAATCGTTACAAAACAGTTCATCAACGCGAACTCCTAGAGCTGCCCTGACTTTCTTATAGTTTTTAATTGCTATACTGTGTGGCACGTCCAATTTCTCCATATTAACTATGGTCATTTCGCTTAAGTCCGACTTTTCGGCAAGCATTTTTATGCTTATACCACGCACGAGGCGATAATACTTTACTCCGTTCATTAATCCGCCTTTCTGGATATCTTAAAATTGTCAGTTTCAAAAGTATAGTCTTTAAAAAGCTCTTCCGCCGTAATAATTACTCTTCCGCGCTTCTTGGGGTTGTTTAAATGATGGACACGATGTATCTCGTAGCGCTCCCCTTTAGACAGGCACTCTTCCGCTCTTTCCTTTTCCTTTTGAGTTAAATAGAAAGCCTTACTTGCCCTACCGTTGGTCGATTTAACCTCAATGTAAATATGCTTTCCATCGAGGTCGAAGCTAAGGATATCACAACCAGCCTCCTCATCATCCGCATAGTTTGGATTAACGGCGTTTGCATACTTCGTGCCCTTGAGCTTATTTACTTCCTGCTCGTATACCCAATCCTCACCACCGTTGCCGAGCTCATCTAACTCGATGCGGAGCTTTTTGATACGGTCCTGCATTTTGCGACTTGTTTTAGGTCCTTCGGTAAAAAACGCATACAGCTCTTCGAAACTGTCACTTATTAACGCTTCAAGCGATACGGAAAAGTATTTTGCCAAAGTAATACCTTTTTCCACACCGGCTCCAAGGTTGCCGTTTTCAAGGCGGCAAACATCATTGGGCGTTAGCCCGGTATCTTTTGCAAGTTCCTGCTGGGAAAGGCCAAAGCGTTTTCTCATGAAGAAGAATGGATTGTCTATTTCTTTCATTTTCTCTCCTTAATATTATGTATTTTTATTACTGCTACCGGTTCCGCGCAGAACGCGGGGTGTGTAGTTTCTGTTTTTATGGTACTTCTCTGCTTTTCTAACTTCACCAAGCACTCTGCTGAAGTTGTCAAGTAGATTTCTATTCTGTGGGTCTGCCAGAAACTCCGCGATTGGAGCTCTCTCCTCAGCGCGGTCCTTATAATACCTACGCTCCAGTAAGCTATGCCGAAGCTGAGTAGCCGTCTTGCAGCGGGACGCATAATTGCTATCTTCAAGCTCGATGAAATGCAAGAGGTCAGTCTGAGTTTTGTCTTGCTCACCGACTTTTTCATAATAATACTTGTACTCTTTTTCGCAGTCGCGTAGGAATGTTATGGCCTTCGATAGCTGTGAAGAAACGTTCAAATCAGCTTTCATTCTCAACTCCTTTAGTTGCGGCTTTTGCAGCCAGTGCAAGACCGTCATACTTCTGTTTCATCATTAGCACTGCCTCTACTTCGCCATTGCGCCAGATGAGCATAACGTCGTCGCTCTTTATTAGAGTATCCAAGCCTTCGTCAATGTTTGAAGTTAAATCCTCCGCGCTGATAATGGGCGGAATTTCACCCTCAATCAGCTCTTTCAGCTCGTCATCATCGAGCGGCAGACCGTTCAAGCGAACAACTGTTTTCAAATAGTTTTCTATAAGCTCGTCAATGGTATATCCGTACCTTTCCGCCTTAGCAGTCAAAAATTTGAGCACATCCTCTCTGATTTCAATTTCAATTTCTTCTTTGTTGTCCATCTTTATCCTCCCTAATTTCATTATGATTTTCTTTAAAAATAGCCTTACTATTTTTTCTAGCTCGCCTTTTCTACATTATTTTTATGCTGCATGCCATTCATTGTTATAGTAATCATTTGAATTGTTTCTAACAAAGTATCGCTTATCTCAGAACTGCACTCAATGCGCTGGAGTTCCATGAAAACGCTCTCGAGTTTATCTCTTAGTGCTTTATAAACTCTAGGATTTCCGTATACTACTATGTCCTCTTCCCTACAACGCCGAGTAATGTAGTCCTGCTTGGTAAGGCCTGAGAGTTTGACCCTCATATTAATAGATTCGTTTTCTTCTGGAGAAACTCTGAAGGCAATTGTAATGTTTCTCCAGCGGTTTTTTTCATCACGGTTCTTTTTAGACATTAAATATTCTCCTGTTTATGAATTTGATCAAGTTTATTTGCCATCTTTGATTGAACGTTTGGGAAAAGATGTGCGTATCGATAGGTAATATCAATGCTCTCATGTCCCAACCGATCTGCTATTGCCAATGCGCTGAAACCAACATTAATAAGTAAAGAAACATGAGAATGCCTAAGATCATGAACGCGGATGACTGGTATACCCTCTTTCTTGCACGCAGAAATAATCGTCCTTCTGAGAGAATGCTTTGTGGTTGGAAAAGCTCGGTCTTTCGGTTTTAAGTCACAGGTTTCGAAGTAGTATTGCAGTTCATCACAAAGAAAATCCGGCATGACAATTTTGCGCTTGCTTTTTCTTGTCTTTGGGTCAGTTATTAAATCTTTTCCTTTGATATGCTGAAAAGTTTTCGTAATTGATACTTCTTTCGTTTCAAAATTGAAATCATCTTTGGTGAGAGCTAGCAACTCACCTTCCCTAATTCCGCACCAATATAAAATCTCAAAGCAGTAGAACGATAGAGTGTCATCCATAATAGCTTCAGAAAAGCGAAGGTACTCATCTTTAGTCCAAAAACTCATTTCAGCACCTTTTTCAGACCCCATATTTCCGGCAGTTCTAGCAGGATTTTGTATTAACTTATAAAACCTTACAGCATGATTTAAAATAGCGCTGAGCTGATTATGTACTGTCTTCAGATAGACCTTTGAATATGGCTCTCCAGTTTTAGGATCACGGTAGTTTAGTAATTCATTCTGCCACTGAATTACATCTGTTGCAGATATATCGCAGAGCCTTCGATTTCCAAAACACGGAATCAACTTGCTCTCAATAATATTCTCTTTCGTAGCCCACGTGCTCTCCTTTAGACGCGGTTGACGGTCTGCTGTATAAACCTTTACAAAAGCATTGAAAGTCATTTCCATACTTCCTGATTTTTGCAGGTGAAACTCGCGTTCCCATTGAAGTGCTTCTCTCTTTGTCTTAAAACCACGTTTAGTAATCCACTTTTTTTCTCCAGCCCAGTTTTTATATCCAAATTTGATAAACCATGTTTCTTTATACTTGTATGCCGGCATTTTTTATCCCCCACTACGAACTTTTATTACATTAAATCTTCTGCTCAAACTCGGCCCTCGCCTGTCATATTTCACTGATACATCTAGATAATCTGACGCTTCGTTTGCATTTGATTACCGCTTTCTTTACATGAACTTGACTCCTTTATAATAAAAATGTAAAACAAAACACCGTGCAGGGCGTAATGCCTACACGGTGTCATACATTGACAATTTTTCTAGACTTCAGCGCACAAAATAACTCCCATCTTGAAAACGTGTTTCAAAAAGTGTATAATTATTTGCGGTGCGGACGAAGTCCGTTGTGTAGGTGCTTATACCACCTGCGCAGGTGCAAAGGAGCGCCAACTCCTTTGCACTGCCGTTATTTTATTTTCTAATAATATTATATCATCTACGGTTCCGTAGAACAATTGACAATAGCTACGAATATTCGACGCATTATTTGTGTAGTTTGTAATATTGGATTATTATATATTAAATGATATGTTATACATATTACATTTCAGGAGGTTTACATATGCCTACAGCTGAATCACAGCGCAGGGCTAGGGATAAATGGCTTAAGGAAAAAGTGGAAGATGTTAAATTCCGCGTTCCAAATGGAAAGAAGGCAGAAATTCAGGCACATGCTTTAAAAACGGGTGAATCGGTCAATGCGTTTATTAATCGTGCTGTTTTCGAAACGATTGAACGCGATAATAAAGTTAAGGGCAAATAATTTTATAGTAGATTTGTACTTGACCACAAAAGAGAACTTCACCCCCCTGCGAATAATTATGTTTTGAAGGGATACAAGCTATGCCGTCATATGCATTCAAAGATTCTGCTCGAAAAATCCGCATTACAGCAAAAGAAATTTCAAAAAATAATGATCCGATTGAAAAGAAGACGAAATATTTTTGCTGCAATCCAAAATGCGGTGCTGAAATGATTTTTGTCAGCGGTGTAACACCTTATTTTCGCGCTAAGCATCGTCACGATGAAAACTGCGTTTATAACAAAGTGGGCACTTATACTCCCGGCTCCATTGATGAGCGGGGTTTTGACATTCGCAGATTTATTGAATACACGATGCAGCCCCAAAAGGATAAAAAAACCAGTAGCACCCATAGTGCAAGTGTCAATACTACTGATAAAAGAAATCTGTCGTTTACCTTAATAAATATATATGAAATGCTTAAATACTACGATTATACGGATTACCGCTGCGGAGAAAAAATTGGTAATATGCTAATTGACAGTAGGAGCATTGGATGTTATAAGGACGGCTTTCCTGGCGGTAAAATCGTGGAAGCTAGACTCAGATTTAAAAAAAAATTTTATGACCCAAAAAATTTAAAAGCTCATCTGTATGTTTCAGACTTTGATGATAACTATGACACTGAATTAGAACTTCTTTTTGAGAATGATGACCTGTTCAAGTGGTATAGAGGAAAATTTTTCGATAAAAAGAAGCCGGAGAATGAACAACTGAAAAATTTACCAAAGATGCGTGTAATAGTCTCAGGCAACTGGACTAAAGATGAAAAAACAAATGTCCACAGTACAAAAATAATGAATCGCCGTCAGATACATGTCTTAGAGTTGTAATACAGACTTGTAAATTCCCATAATTTTCAAATTGGATAAAGCAATTGAAAATGATAGTCTCTACGAAAGTGGAGACTATCATTTTCAATTTACGTTTTCCTATTGGTTTAATGCCGGACAATATTCAGGCTGATATGCTTCGATGATATTCAGGCTCTGGTCGTACCCATCTGTATTCACATATTGGGAATACATGCTAGCAGCCGGACTGTTTTCACAATTCTCAGATACTATAGGTGTGTCAAATGGTTCTTTTTGCTTTCTTTCACCGGCACGATTATCCGGGTTATGTGCGCGACTCATCCAAGCGCACCGAGCCATCCGCTTCAATTTCCAGATAGATTTCCTGCGGATAACCCGTTGGAACGTACCCGTTTTCCTCTATATATCGGCTCAGTGCCATGTAAGCCTTCCACAAATCGTAATAACCGCCCTTGTAATTGACCACGAGCGCTCTGCCGGCGGGATAACGCACCGCTTCGGCGGTGCGTTTTTTTTATCTACGGGCAGGCAAGCTGTAACTGTGAAATCTGTAACGGGAAATTCACCCTTTAATAGCCCTTTATCCGGATACTCGCAGAATTCCGGCCACGCGCGGCTGATTGGGACTCCGGCGTGAATCAGACTATCATAGAATTCGCCGATGACCGCAAGCGCATGGGCTCCGTCACTGGTGCGTAAACTCGGCGATTTACTTTTTTTGTCCGGTATTCTTGACTACTACATCTATTTGCAAATTTTAGGGAGGTAGAGATGTTAAAACACTGTTAGTGCCTTCCGTGCTGATAGGTGGAAATAAAAAAGCAGTAATGTCAAAGTGACAGCATAAAGTCGATATATGAATTATTTTGTGCTGTTGATAGCACAAACTTGACATTTGTAATTTTTTATGCTGCGCTATCCGCAGAGTTGAGCATCATGCAAAAAAACGCAGG
>CAZXRT010000057.1:0-9474 GCA_964642535.1 uncultured Methanospirillum sp. | reverse complement strand
TGATGTTGGCAGAAAGGTCAGGATGGAGATAATCCACTCCTGTATCGAGAACGGCCACAACAGCATCACCACCGGTCAGGGTATCCCATGCCCGGGTAGCCCCGATATCAGATCCTGAAACTCCGGCAGAAGTACTCTCCCTGAATACCTGACCAGAGTTCTGCAGGCCCCATTGTCTCCAGAAATCCGGGTCTGATGGATATCTCTGCTGGAACCGGTAATAATCAGGTTCTGCAAAAAGTACGCCCGGCTGATTCCGGTAATAATCCACCGCTTCATGGACTGTTATCCGGGACGGGACCGATACGAGCTGGAGTCCGGGCATTCCTTCACTCCGGTAATCATGGATTGTTGCTGCCCCGATTGAGGAGTGAGTCCGGAGCGGGAGGGTATCAGACCGGGGATCAAACATCACAAGAATTGCAGAATCCGAGCAGACCGGGCTGGATTCTTCACCTGCAGCAGGCTCCGGAAAATCCGGTATCGTCAGGGGATTAACCGGGGGTTCGGAATAATTACCTGATACCTGGGGAGGGGATGGCAGGATTTGGGGTTCTGAAGAAAAATTATCCCCATACCAGGAAGAGGTCTGGTATGGAGAGAGAGGGTCCGGGGCTTGTCCAAATACCCCGGGTGAGAGCAGGGTGAGGAAGATGAGGGTCCATCCGGTGATCCTCCTGCCCTGCATCCCGCCCTGTCCTGATATGCTCATTATATGCGTGTATTGATGATTCTCACCGGAGTATTTGTGTGTATCGTTATCAGAGAGGGAAATGGCGGGAGTATCAGGGAAGAAAGATTTTCAATGAACGAAGCAGAGCATGCGTGAGAGATGGTTCTGCACGATTCCGGGCCTGTGTTCCGGTCAAATCACACGAAGGTACTTATTTGTTGCAGATAGAACCCATGATATGAAACATCCCGGTCTGTTCCAGCTTGTCTGTATCATTCTCCTGGCCTGTCCCTGTCTGGCTGGTGAAGGAGAAGAGGTTCAGGTTGACGCAGACATCCCCGGGGTGGCAATCTTTCTGGACAATTCCTACATGGGTGACACGCCTGTCACGATCCCGGGCCTTGCGGCAGGTGAATACTGCATTGCGGCAACAGCACCCGGATACCCGTCACAGGAAAAAAATATCACTCTTTCTTCAGACGAATCCCGAAAAATACTCTTCTCTTTTGGAACAAATCCCTCAATCCATGAACCCGGCATGATCCGGATTCAGGACTGCATCGGAACCCCGGAGATGACCGGTATGAGTGGGACTTCTGTCTCCATCGTCACCCTTCCGGGAGGCGACCTGATGGCCTATTATTCAGGGCAGGGTGACAGTGTCAGGTGTGCCGGTTCTGCTGATGGAACCAGGTGGCACGAGTATCCGGACGGGTGCATGGAGGATACCGGGACTTTTCTCCTGCAGCTCTCCCGGCCATGGGTGTATCCGGCTCAGAACGGCGGATACCGTATGATCTACCTCTCCGGAGATCCATCCGATCCTTCCCTGAACTGTGCTTTCTCTGTTGATGGCAAGCGGTTCATCCCCGAGGGAGAGGTTGTCCTCAGGTATCTCTCCGAAGCAGACTCACTCCTGCCGCTCACCCGGTACATTCCCACCGGGGTAAGGCTGCAGGACGGCACGATCAGGATGTATTATTCTCCCCAGAGTGGCGGTATCAGGAGTGCGATCTCAACAGATGACGGAAAGACCTGGGTGGAGGAAGAGGGATACCGGCTCGAATCTGCAACTGATCCGGCTGCTGTTATCCTTCCTGACGGCCGGACTGGACTATTCTTTGTCGATCTCTCGGCCGGTTCAAAAGGGCAGAAGCTGATGGTTGCACCTTCTGCAGACGGGATCACTTTTCATCCGGAAGAATCGGAGGTTGTTATAGAGAGTGACCAGAAAGGTGTCTGGATTCTTGATCCTGATGTCCATACATCTGAAGACGGGAACTGGAACCTCTTTTTCAGCCTGATCGGAACCCCGGGAGGGGCAGGCATTACCGTTCCCCCGGTGATGAAAACAGTGGTGGATCCGGACTGTCTGATGACACGTTTTAGTCAGATTCCTGCGTAACTCCCGAAAAAGGAATGGACCCGGCGGGATTTGAACCCGCGGCCTCTACGTTGCGAACGTAGCGATCTACCCCTGATCTACGAGCCCTTTAAAAAAAAGTTTCAGAGGATGATCTCGATATCTAATTTTTCTGCCAGTTCTTTATACCGGTTTCGAATTGTCACTTCTGTGACACCGGCGACCTCGGCAACTTCCCGCTGGGTCCGCCTCTCTCCACCCAGGATTGATGATATGTAGATGGCAGCGGCAGCAACCCCGGTCGGACCACGTCCGGAGGTCAGTTCTCTCTCTCCTGCCTGCCTGAGGATCTCAACCGCCCTGCTCTGCACCTCACCTTTCAGCTGCAGCCCGGAACAGAACCGCGGAACATAATCGATTGGAGAGGTGGGGAGGAGCTTGAGTCCGAGTTCACGGGAAATAAACCGGTACGTCCGGCCGATCTCCTTGCGAGAGACCCGTGAGACTTCTGCGATCTCATCAAGGGTTCTGGGGACACTGCACTGACGACAGGCTGCATACAGGGCTGCAGCAGCAACACCTTCTATACTTCTGCCCCTGATCAGGTTCTTGTCAACTGCGTCACGATACACGACAGCAGCCGTCTCCCTGACGTTCCGGGGGAGACCCAGTGCAGATGCCATCCGGTCCAGTTCGGAGAGAGCAAATGCAAGGTTTCGTTCGGTTGCGTTGCTAACCCTGATCCTCCGCTGCCACTTCCGGAGCCGGTATAACTGTGCCCGGTTCTTGGATGAGATGGCACGACCATAACTGTCCCGGTTTCGCCAGTCAATCATGGTGGAGAGACCTTTATCATGGATGGTAAAGGTCATCGGTGCTCCCACACGTGACCGTTTCATCCGCTGGTCGTGATCAAAGGCACGCCACTCAGGGCCGCGATCAATAAATTCAGCGTCGATGACCAGTCCGCATTGCTGACAGACGAGTTCGGCACGCTCATAATCGTGGACCAGCTGTCTGCTCCCGCATTCCGGGCACTGTGATTCAGTCTGGTTCTCAACTTTCTTCTGCTTCTCGGCAACCTTTCCAACCAGCCGGTTTTTCAGGGCTTCCCGTTCTTTCTGCAGGGTACGCAGTTTTTCAATCTCTTCTGACATCAGATCTCTCCTGGATTATTTGATGAAGACTTTCTCGCCGATCAGACGTTCACGGTCCTGCTGGGTACAGAGAACAGCTGCATATGGGGATGCAATATTGCCGAAAATGTCAACGAGTTTTCCTATCGGTTTCCATCGCTTGTCCAGCACCATGCTGTACAGGCGGGGTAATTTGGCAGCATCACACTCAACGATGAGCATACGGCTCCCTGAGCTACATTTTACTCTTCCTATCGCCCGAACCACATGCATCACCTGAAAAAATATATCCCCCCACCGGAGATACATTAAGCAATCTATATATGTCTTTGTTATTAGTATTTAACAATTTGGTAAATGTTTAAAAACCAATCTTTCACTGGAAGAACCGGTCTGTTTTTAAATTGAGAATCCTGCCAGCTCCTTCCGGATGGACTCCGGCACCGGCTACAATCACCTCTCGCGCGCGTTGAGTCATCAGATCTCCCGGTCCGTGAGCATCGGAATCTACGGTGAGGCTGCATCCTGTTTCAGCGGCAATACGACATACATGGCCGTTGGTGCGGTTATGTCCCCCCCGTGCGGTTATCTCTAGCAGGATATTTCTTTCTGCAGCCTCTTTCGCCTCTGAAACGGTAATCAGTCCCGGATGTGCGAGCAGATCCACGTATTCACAGGTACAGGCAGCCATATTTGTTCCTTCGGCTACCGGTTCAACAACGGTCTCACCATGAACAACCACGATATCTGCCCCCTCATCTTTGGCGAGCTTTGCCATGTCTGAAATCTGTGCGGGAGGAACATGAGTGATCTCAACACCGGTCAGCAGTCTGACTCCGTACTGCTCGGCAGAACTTCTCACCCGCTCAATGGCTGCGATGGTACTGCTCACATTGCTCATGTCAGCATGATCGGTGATTGCAACTGTCCGGTATCCGAGGACGGCCATCCGCCTGAGGAGTTCACAGGGAAGGAGTTCCCCGTCAGAAAGGATGGTATGTGTATGGAGGTCGTACATCCCTATTTTCCCGGGGAAATCTTCCGCAGTTCTCCTGCCACCTGCAAGAGCAGGGAGGTTTTGGGACCGTCACAGTCGGCGATAACCCTGCCTTCATGTTTCCACCACCAGGAAGGGTGGGATTTTTTCTCCCTGCGGTACTTCACTCCACAGGATGCAAGAGCCCGTTCAATATCCTGGATAGCCGGTGTCTGCACCGCCACGGCACGGGAAACCCTGCGCCCTTCATTGCGCTTCAGTTTGGCATCAAAATAGCAGGGATAGAGTATCAGTCCCTTATCCATCCTGTATCATCTGAGAACTGAACCTATAAACAACCAGCGGGAGAGATGGTACCTATGCATCATATCGATGTCTCCATTGAGAAGGATATTTTTTCTGCAAATCAGCGACTTGCTGACCACAATGCCTCTCATCTGAAGCATCATCATGTCAGGGCGTTTGATCTGCTGGGGGGGATTGGTTCAGGTAAGACCGCCCTCATCGAGCAGCTTGTCCCCCGGCTTGCCGCTAAAGGACTAAAGGCGGCGGCAATTGCCGGAGATGTCTATGGAGATGATGATTTCCGGAGGATCACTTCCCTTGGTATTCCTGCAGAGAATGTCAATACCGGAAAGGAATGCCATCTTGATGCTCATATGGTGGAACACGCTCTCCATCATCTTCCCCTTGATTCCGTGGACGTTCTCTTTGTTGAGAACGTGGGAAACATGGTATGCCCGACTGATTTTGAGCTGGGTGCGGAGAAACGGATCGTGGTCGTCTCATCCACTGAAGGAGATGATGTGGTCAACAAGCATCCGATGATGTTCAGGGGATGCACGATCGGCGTTCTGAACAAGGTGGATCTGGCAGAGGCTGTCGGGGCTGATCTTGACCGGATGGAGCGGGATATGCACCGGTACAATCCTGACATGAAGGTCTTCAGGACCAATATGAAGACCGGACAGGGAGTAGATGCCCTTCTGGATGAGATTCTCTCATAGGAAAGGGACTATATAGATCTGAGGGCGATAGATATAGGACTCTGTGGCGTAATCCGGACTCCCACAACCCAAACAGCGTCACCAATATCAGCGAGAAGATAACATGCAATGGCACGGTAGATCGGTTCGAAAACCGACTGGTGGTAGATACCACCCGTCATGCGGGAAGAGACGGAGAGAGATCGGATCAGCACCTGCTGAAACCCATATCGGGGAAGAGCGGCGCAAGGTCAGCAGAACATTCGGCGGGAACTGCAAGATTCGTGCACTGAGGGCTGAGTTTGCGGCAGTTAGCAACCCGAAGAACGGTCAGACTAAGAAGGTGAAGATCGAAAACGTGGAGAAGAACACTGCCAACCCGAACTATGTCAGGCGGAATCTGCTCACCAAGGGCGCAATCATCAGGACTGAACTTGGAATGGCAAAGATCGTCAGCCGTCCGGGTCAGCATGGCGTTATAAACGCCGTTCTCATTGAATAATCCTTTTTTCCGTGGTAATATCAGGTTCAGCCGTACGGCTGATTGTTTCCTCATCTTCGTGATTACAGGATGATCTGAAAAAAGTGTGTATCCGGTTTTACCTGGCGGTTTTTACCTTGATATCAGTGATCCCGGATGCCCATTCAGGGATTGGCCAGATGAATGAACCATCTTCAGCACTCTCAATCGTTGCCAGGTAGATGAACGGTTCTGAAGGATTTTCCCGTCCTGCAATGATAATTGAAGTATTTCCCGCCGCTCCGCTGACCTTCCCCCGGATGAGGGAAGGCAGCCTGAGCGCAGGATCTCCCTCTTCAAGGGTATACCTGATGACGGGTGAGGATTTTTCTGATATCACCTGGTTTTCATTATATAGATTCACCCGGGGGGGAATGGGATCCGGGCCCGTGGAAATCTTTCCAAACAGGCCCGGGTGAAATCCGGGGGCATCTTTGAGTGGCAGTGGTTCCACCTGCGATGCAGCTGCCTGCAGGGAAAACCCTATGATCAGCAGGAGAGCGAGGAGACCGGAATAAAGGACTGAGTTGAAGGGCATATTATACTCCAAAGACCGCGGTATGGTACCAAGAATAGTCCGGAACTCATTATATTCTTTCTCAGATAAAATCTGGCCCGGACTGATGCAATCACGGGACCCTGATGATATGGTTTTAAGGATACGGGAAAAATCTGTACCTGAACAAACCCGGTTTTTGGTTGTGGCAGAATGACGTTACAAATGACCCTAGCAGCTCCCTTTTACCACACCCGTGCATCCAAACTCGGGAGAAGTGAGTTGATCTATTATTATTCCCATGATCGCCAGTGGATGAGCTGGGATCAGGTCTCTCTTCTGCTGAAGCGGGGGCTGGACCAGGGACTCATCAATACTGATGGCGAATACTTTTACCTGAAATTTGATCTCTCTGAGGTCCAGATTCCTATCGGATACAAGCCATCATCTGCGATATTTGAGGTTGAAGATCCGGTTCAGCAGCTGATTGACCGGATTGCAGCACACGAGGGAAAGACCCAGGAGGACGTGGCCGGGAGAATGAATGAGATCATCAAAGACCGGTTCGATGGGAATATCAGGCCTGAAGCTGCCCTGGTTATCCTTGCAAAGATGACGGGTACTGCATTTTCAGACCTTGTTTCAGACCTGAACGCCGGGCTGTGGAAAAAAGAATAGAATTATTCTGCTTTTGCTTCTTCTTCAGGCGCAGCAAAGTAGGATGCAAGCGGTTTTGATCCTTCTTTTGAGACAACCGTGTTGATCTGAACGAAATCAGCAGTGATCTCTGATCCCCGGATCATCTTCCTGCGCCGCTCTCCATCAAGCACCGGGTGAAACCCGACTCCGCCTGAAACGAGGACACGTCTTCTTCCGGCGATCGGGAGGCTCTTTCTGGCAGGAGTTCCGTTCCGGTCTGATGCGCCGGTAACCCGGAGTCTGAATCCTTCAAACCCGAGTGCGGTTCCGTCAACCTCTTCGCCGATCTTTTTTCCCATGAAAGTTCCTGCTGCGCCGCCCGTTGCGTCGATGTTATAGGCTTTGCCTGTTGCCGGATCAGAAAGTACTACTTTAAAGTCTACCATATTATCAATTGTATTTTGTTGTTCTGCGGGTGATCAGGACAGCCCGAATCGGGCTGCTGTATCCTAGGCTTTTGTTTGTCCCATCCCTCAGCTGAGCTGAGAAGTCTCCTTATATTTCAGGTGGCGGAATATATAATTCTACTTTCCCCAGAATGGATTCTCTTTCCTGAAGAGGCGGGTGAATTCATCAAGAACATCACGGGCATCCATGGTCAGATGGCTGAGCATCTCCGCTTCGAGGACTTTCACATGCCGCTCCGGGATATTGACCAGGAGTTCGTCGTTCACATCGAACTGTCTTCCCACGGTTGCACCGTCGATGGAGACTGCAACCTCGTCTCCGGCTTTTGCCTCGTGGATATTCTCTTTTCTGAGCTGGATGGTCTTCAGTTGTCCTACTTTCTTGCCGTCTTTGCGGATAAGGCCAACCCCGGTTCTCAGTTTTCCGGAAAGAATCCTCACCCCGACCACGGCAGGGTTATTCTGTCTGAATACACAGTCAGGCAGAACAAGGAGCTTTGCAGGAAAGATGATCTGCTCAAACCGTTTCTGGTCAAGGTTGCGTTTGAGGGTGTCTCTCCACTCAAGATACGAATCAAGAACGTGATAAATGACATTGCCTTTGAACAGTTCGACCATTTCGGCATACACCGGTTCATTCATCAGGTCCTGGGCATCGGGGAGGATCTGGGTGTTAAATGCAATAATCGCCCGGTAGTAAGGGGTCTTTATCGTCTCTGCCTCGATGACATCATGACGGGTAACCGGCCCTACCTCGGCTCGCATGACCGGGATCTCGGCACTGGTGAGTTCCTTGCAGAGGGCTTCCAGGGCACCGATGGTGTCTGCCTTGATGATAAGACCTTCAGGAGAAAGAGTCACGTTGATCTCGGTCATCTCCCGTTCTATCTCTGCCTTAATCGTCTCTAAATCCCCTTTAATCACCCGGACCGGTGATCCGGCGATGACCTGGTCAAGACCGGGGGCACTGACCTTCACTCCGGCAGCAGCGACCACCGTTTTTGCCCTTGAAAACCGGTCTTCGACCAGGATCTCCTTGAGTGGCCGGGGTTGCAGGAGGGATCTGACCTTGGCACTGATCACCCCGGTATTGGTTGCGACCGCAATCTCATCTCCGACAGAGATCATCCCGTCAAACAGAATGACATCGATGGTAGCCCCGAGTCCTTTCTCCTCCTTTACCTCAAGCACGGTTCCTGATCCCGGTCCGTTCACTGACAGGGCAAGGGCCTCTTCCATATACCGCTGTGCAAGCCCAATCAATACCATCAGGAGGTCGGCGATTCCTTCTCCGGTGTGCGCGCTTACCGGTACAATGGCGAGGGTCCGGGAAAAATCATCCACCCGGTCAAATCGCTCAGATGAGAACCCGTGCTCTGCAAGGGATCCGACGAGTTCGTAGGTCTTTGTCTCGACCAGTTCACCCACACGCTGGCTCTGTTTCCCAAAACTGGACAAAAAAGTCTCATTCGGATGTGAACGCCATCCTGGCAGGCGGTCGATCTTGGTCGCTGCCATGACGAAAGGAGTCTTGCACCCGCGAAGAATCTGGAGGGCTTCAATTGTCTGAGGTTTGAATCCGTCGGTGATATCGACGACAACAATTGCCAGGTCTGCAAGAGCTCCTCCCCTTGCCCGGAGGGTGGTAAAGGAGTGATGACCCGGGGTATCTATAAAGAGCAGACCCGGAATGGTGATCTTCAGGTTTTTGATCGCACCGCCCATCGCGACGATGGTCTCAATCGGGACCACAGTTGCCCCGATATGCTGGGTAATTGCTCCTGCTTCACCGGTTACAACCGATGAACCCCGAATCCTGTCAAGGAGTGAGGTTTTTCCATGGTCAACATGCCCGAGCACGCAGACGATCGGTGTCCGGATCTGAGCACCATCACTGCTACCCTGGCTCTTTTTATCAGATTTCTTTGCCATCGCTGCACCCCCGGTGTTGGCCCTCTTCTCACGGGTCCGGGTTCTGACCTGAGAACAATTATATTCAGATATCGTAAGGGCCTGATTGACTATACATGAGAGGTGCTCTTTAATAATGATTCACAAGGATCACAGTCGAATAAGGAGAGGGGTACCGGGTTATTGTATGGGATAGTTTCAAATGGAAAAGCGCCTAATATTGTGGTGCATTTTGCCTGGGTGGGGTAATGGTCATCCTAAGGGATTGTGGTTCCCTCGATCTGGG
>CAZXRT010000056.1:0-9537 GCA_964642535.1 uncultured Methanospirillum sp. | reverse complement strand
TACCCGGACGGATGATAATCTTTCCGGAATAGGAGTGAAGAGAAGGGACAAAACAGAAAACTGAATCTGATGGGAATTTATCAAAATGGCGATATATAGGGAACTGAATACTACATCCCCGATATATCCCGATTCTTCCTGATGGAAAAGATCAATTCTGTATCTCTGATCTGACGGAAAGGAAAACCGGCCCGCGAACATCAATTTTGCGATTATTGTCAGTAATGAACCTCATCACATACGGCGCTATCTGCAGGTTGATATCTCCGGGAAGTCGTGCCATCTTCGCCTGAAACACTGCCCCTTCCCCGCGTCCTGCAGCCTCTTCAATCGACGCAACCGCACCGGATGCAACGGCATCAAGAACGGAAAAGCCGACCGGGGCACCTTCTTTGCGGACGGCGGCAAATTTTTCCGTATCCGGGACTGCAAGGATCGCACCATCCCTTACAAATATTTCATTCATGCAGGCCGGGCCCAGTAGTTTTGCTCCTTCCTCATTCTCTTCAACATATACCGCGACCCTTCTTCCAGAGAGTTCTCCTTCCCATGCCTTGAACGAGCATGGACCGGTTGCGACCGCATTCGGGATAGCGATCTCCCTGATAGCACGAACAATCATCCGGCCGGCCGGAGATACCGGTTCGTGTTCCATGGAAACCGCCCTTGCAATATCTGTATCTGAATAGTGTCGTGGAGAGAACTGCGGAAAGCACATCTCCCTGACATCATTCGATTCCGTGGTGATCATTGAAAGCCGTTCAACCCCAAGTCCGAGATTCATCACCGGGACACCAATCCCGTACTGGGCAAGCGATGCCGGGGAATAGATACCAAAGGTTGCCACCTCCACCCACCCATGCTTTGGATGGGAAGCATAGACCTCGGTCTGGGTATCGGGCATGTAGTATTTGGAACGTTTCTCATCAGGTCTGAACTCAAAATCAGTATACCCGAATGAGGAGAGAAGGGCACGGGCTACGGCCTTGCCATCCTCAACGGTAACATCCTCTCCAGCCACCACGCATGAGGCTGAATGATAACTCATGAGCCGTTGGGAATCTTCAGCCTGTTCCCGGCGAAAACACCGGTCAATTGAGAAGAGCATGATGGGATGGGGAACCTTTTCCCATATCGCACCCAGGGTCTGGAACCATCCGCTCGTCATATGCGACCGGAGAGTCTGCCTCCCAGATTCAGGTTTTAACTCCCTGAATTCGGGAAACACCTTCTCAAGGATCTCGACAACCAGTGCATCATCAGTATTGAGAACGCGGGCCAGTTCAAAGGTCAACTCATCCCCGTCAATCTCGGATTTTTTGTATGCATGCAGAGTCTTTCGAAGAACCTCTTCATCTGCCCCGGAAAGCGGACGGCTGATAATGGAGCCAATCTGCTCGAGTTGTTCTTTTCCTATCCCTACATTGGGGCGGGGGAGACCCCCCAGGTAAAAGACACGATCCAGGACTGCCATCGCTTCAGGACCAAACTGCCGGTATACCTCCTGTTCCTCGACAATGATCGGGTTTTCAGCCTCGTCAAAGCCCATCGCGAGGTATGCATCCCGAAGTTTCTGAATCGTTGAGAAAACAGGGTGCTCCATTGCTCGCCGATATTGCAGCCGCGGATAGGTCCGGGAGAGGGAGGGAGGGGTGAGGACCGACGGGCCTGCATGCCATGCCTGTTCAAAATCATCTTTTGCACGTTGTCTGAACTCTTCTGCATCAAATTTCATGATATCCTCATTCAGTCTTCTCAAGACAGATAACCCGGGACTGGGTGTTCTCACCTTTCACCGTATACTCACAGTGGGGAAGCATCTGATCCACAAACGAGGTGATATCCTCATGCAGGGGCATGTGCCTGATGGTCAGGCGACGCTGGCTGTATCCGACATGCATGTATGATTTAACCTCAACAAACCGGGCCCCGCTCTCCTGCACCATTCTGGCAAATTCCCGGGGATTGTGATCATTCATCCCTTTGATCAGCGTGATCCTGATCGCCGTTCTCGCCCCCCGGTCAGTTTCAGACCCGAGGGAGGCGAGGCTCTCCCCAAGCCGATCCCAGTAATCATCAAGAGGCTGGGCAATCTTCAGATACGTCTCGCGATCGGTGGCAGTCAGGGAGACATACTTCTGAAAGGGCCTGCATCTTTTCAACTGATCCGGGTTTGTCCCGTTTGATACGAGGAAGGTTGTACATCCTTTCTCATTAAGCATCTCAATCAGGTCGGGAAGAGGGGAATAGAGAGTTGGTTCACCAGAGAGTGAAATTGCCACCTGATTCGGATGAATTGCCTCTTCCCATCTCTCGGGTGTGACTTTCGGGGATATCTTGTATCCCGCAAGCCCCTTTTTCTGCAGGAACGGTATCCTCTCCACGATTTTTTCCGGAGGAAGATCGTGATCTGCCGGATGTTCATGCTCAAATGACCGCCAGCAGAAGAGACAGCGGTGATTACACCGGAGCGTTGGTGTCAGCTGCACACACCGGTGACTGGCAATCCCGTAAAACTGGTTCTTGTAGCACATTTCACCGCCGGTAAGAGCCCTTTTGCACCAGAGGCAGGGTTTAAGTGCGGCTGATGAAGTAGGATCAAAAAAAAGGTATCCCATCCGGCGCAGGGACGTCGCCGGACTCTCACCATCACGTGACTTACATCGCCCGGAGCGCATCGATCCCCAGTGTTTCCAGAGCCTCTTTCAGGGTATTGCGGGTGGCATCCACGAGTGTCAGACGACGGTCACGAGCAGACCCCTGGGCTTTCAGAACCGGTTCGGCATGATAGAAAGAACCGAAAAGATCAGCGAGCTCGCGTGCATAGATGGCCAGGAGATGGGGTTTGAGCTCTTCCACCACCTGGCTGATGACCTTGGGGAACCGGGCGATCTGCTTGGCAAGGGCAGTCTCACTCTCCCCTTCTGCCCCATACACGAAGGGAAATTCCCCGGCCTTTTCAAGGAGGCTGCAGGCACGGGCATGTGCATACTGGATGTAGGGGCCGCTCTGTTTCTCAAAGTCAAGGGCTTCCTTCCAGTCAAAGACCGTGCTCTTCTCAGGAATCGTCTTGACGATATCATACCTGATCGCAGCAGCGGCAACACCCCGGGCAATGTCCGCCCTGGTCTGCTCATCGAGTTCAGGCCTGCGGGTGGTTACCTCTTCCATCGCACGTTTTCCGGCTTCTTCAAGCAGTTCATCAGCAGAGACAAATGTCCCCCGGCGGGTACTCATCGAACCTTCGGGAAGGGAGACAAACTCAAAAAAGACAATCTCGGGGACCTTTTCTCCCAGCAGGTCCATAGTTGCCTGAAGCTGTTTCCCGATAAGTTTGTGGTCTGCCCCGAGAATGTCGATGAGCCGGTCAAAGTTTGCCCCTTTCCAGAGGTGAAATGCAATATCCCGGGCAGCATACACACTCGTTCCATCCGAGCGGCGAAGAATGTACTTCTTCTCAAACCCATAGGCTGACAAATCCAGAGCAAGCGTTTCTTCATGAACCGACTCCTTCATATGACCAATTCGTGAGAGGATTTTTGCAGTATCCCCGTTCCTGACAAAATCACTCTCATATACGAACCGGTCATGTTTTGCATGCAGACCAAGGAGGGTCTCTTTAAATCCATCCAGACAGCGCCTGACCGGGACTTTGAACCGCTGGAGGATCTCCGGATCGCCTCCCTCGACCTTCTGCATCAGGGCGTCAATCTCTTCATTTAGAGATGAATCGGCTTCGAGCTGCCGGTTTGCCTCAATATAGACATCTGCGATCAGATGGTCGCCCTTACCCCCGGCATGGATATCTGCCTGCTGCCGGTCAATACCCCAGGCAACGATTGCGATCTGCCTGCCCATGTCATTCACGTAATACTGGACTTCAAGCGGGTATCCTGCCTTGCGGAAGCATCGGGCAAGAGTATCGCCGATGATGGTGTTTCGGATATGGCCGACATGGAGAGGACCGTTCGGATTTGCACTGGTATGCTCCAGCACCACCCGTTCAGTCTTCGCCGGAAGAGAACCATACCCGGGCAGTACCGCTTCTTTCAGCACATCTTCGCAGAATGTTCCCTCAAAATGAAAGTTGATATACGGCCCGGTTGCTTCTGCCCTGATCCCATATTCATCATTCAGCCTGGGGGCAACTGACTCCACAATATCCCGGGCAATGAGGGGAGGTGCCTGTTTTCTCTCCTTTGCCAGGGCAAATGCTATTGTTGAAGCCAGATCGGCATGTTCTCCTCCGTCCACAAGGAGGACATCCTCCCTGCCGGTATACTCCCGCAGTATTCCGGCCACCTGTTCACGTCGTGTGAGATACATCAGAATCCTGTCCTGTATCTGAGAATCGCAGCAATTCCACCGAATGCACTGTAGAGCTGGGACCCTTCCTCGAAATCGTCAGAAATGATTGATACCGTGCTGTTGCTCTGATCCGCAAGAAGCGTCAGTTCATCGATGATATCATGTTCCTCTTCGAGCTGAAGAGGAGAGGTACATTTGGGACACGGGCCAAACTCAAGATCATCAGCAGATTTTCCAGGTTCCATCTGGACCGTCTTCTGCTCAGTATAGCCGCATGCGTCGCATCTGATAATCAGGCGGGATTTTCTCAGTTTTTCAGAGAGAAGGAGCATGTCAACCGCTCCAAGCTCAAGATTCGCCCTGATGCTCTGTTCTCCATAGGCAGCCAGGCCGTTATCCTTGACCAGCTCCTTGAAGAACCGCTCCATGATGTGCTTTTCTTCAATGACTGTCTGACCCTTCAGTGCGTCTTCAGCGGCATCAACCAGTTCGGGAAGACCGCTCTCGTTGGTGTATGCCACATCAAAAAGACCGAGGACCCGTTTCTGAACCTCATGGTGGAGAAACTGCCCCTGTTCGAACTCCTCCTTCGTCGGGGAGGGACCGCCAATCAGCAGCCCTTTAAACCGGTTGAAGTAGTCCTTCTCACTCATGAAAATTGCACTGGAACGCTCACCCACCTTCGTATAAAAATCATTGATTGCGATCAGACGCAGACGCTCAAACCGTATGCTTGACTGACCTCCTTTGCGCTGTTTTCCTGGAACCGTTGAAGTGGTGCCTCCAATCGGTTCTATCCGATTTCCACGCAGAAATCCCCAGTATGCCTCACGACGGTCGAGAACCAAAAGCCCGTAGACATACTTCTCCTCCAGCATCTCGACCAGCGGTTCCAGTTCAAATTTTGAGCTGCACCGGTACATCGAGATGTTCAGAGGCTGGGGAGGGAGGACGACGTCACATTCAAGATCCTGACGATCTCCATGTTTATTCACGCTCCCACAAAAGACAGCCATTCCATTCTCCGGAGGCTTGTTGTAGTACTTTAATCGTGCCAGAATACTGGAGATCGCGCTCTGGACATTCGTCCGGGTCTGTTTGGATTTAATATTGGCGCACTGACCGAACTCATCCCGCAGCTGGGCGGTAACATCAAATATCTGCTTTTCCGGAGGAATATAGAGGGAAATTAACTCCGTTCCGCTGCCTTCTTTCGCCTGCAGTCGCTCAAGCATCTTTTTAAATTCATAGCGCCGCCGTGCGTCATCATGCTCAACCGCTTCGCTCATGGGACAAACCTGTATAGTAAGCTGGTATATATTAAGACGCGAGGAACTTAAGATCTACGGTACCCCGGAAAACAGCCAGCCCACAGATCCGGAAACAGGAAATCACGCTAACACCACATACACGGCCATCGGCAGAGTTGCGACACCAATCCTTGCGTTTAACTATAATTAATTAAAATTGCTGGTGCAGCGAGATTGATTTTTTTTACTTTTTGGTGCAAAAGAATAAAAGTCTATGAACCAGACCAGATGATACAACTATGGTGAAACCCATGGATACAATGGAAGAGAAAAGCAGGAATAACATTTTCCTCGTTGACGATACTGCAAATCCGGCACCCCTGGGATTATGCGCTTTTGGAATGACCACGATTCTGCTCAGCTTGCACAATGCCGGCCTTACCGGCCTGTCAAGCCCGATTATTGCCATGGCCATTTTTTACGGGGGTATCGCCCAGGTGATTGCCGGGATCATGGAATGGAAGAAGAACAATACCTTTGGAATGGTCACCTTTGGAAGCTTCGGATTCTTCTGGATCTCCTTTGCCACCATCCTGATTCTTCCAGCCCTCAACCTGGCGAAATCTCCACAGGCCGTTGATCTGGCTGCATTCCTCGGAGTCTGGGGCATTTTTGCAGTAGGTCTTTTTATCTGCACGTTTAAAATGCACCGGATCCTCAACATCACTCTCTTCTTTGTCGTCCTATTGGTGGTGCTCCTAATCGCGGGGGACCTCACCGGATCTGGGATTATCAAAACATCAGGTGGTGCAGTAGGGATCATCGCTGGGCTGCTTGCCCTGTATATCGGATTAGGACAGATTATCAATGAAGTATACGGGAAGAAGATCTTCCCGGTCTGAACTTTTTTCTCATCAGGAACATCAGGTTACCGGTACCGGTCATCCAATTCTTTGATCAGTTGCCGGTCTGCTTCCTCATTGACCCCGTGCGTTCCGTTGAACATGATGAACCGTGACTGATCACCGAGGAGAGAAGCAAGTTTCCTTCCTGAACTGACGGGAATGATGGTATCAGCAGGTGCATGGAAAATCAGGGATGGGCGGGAGAGCAGTTTTTCTGCAAGAACTTCGGGATCGATGCTGAGCAGGAAACTTCTCGCAGATCCGGTATACTGATCGCCCTGCCTGTCAAATCCTGATGTTGAGATCCCGACATACCCGGAGAAATCAGGATCTGATGCCACTGCCTGTGCAGCATATCTGCCGCCATTCGACTCTCCCGCCATCCAGACAGGGATAGGCCCATACCGGGAATGAAGGTAGCGTTCAGCAGTGATCAGATCAGATACGATCAGGTACACCTGCGGCCATTCTCCGGAGACCAGTTTCTGGTAATCTTTCTGCAGATCAAGTGGATATCCGGGAGTTTTTCCCCCGTTTCCCCTGATGTCCACCACCAGGACCGCATAACCTGCCCTGCCGTATTCCTTCAGGTGATCAATATGACCGGATGCCGCAACCCCGGCACCGGGTGCCCAGACAAGAGCGGCGACGGGATTTTTCGGAGCAATCAGAACTGATGACACCTTTTCAGAAAGGGTAGGAAAAGTAATTTCTTCTACTGACAGATTGTCAGATTCTGAAAGGAGTACCGATAGTGCCTGTACAGGAGGGATCTCCAGAGAAAGGCTGCCATCTTCAGAGAGAGAATATGAGGGAGCGGGGGCCGCATCCTGGACCGCTGTACACCCTGCGAGAATCAGGGCGAGGAACAGAAGAAGACCAGCTCCGGGAAACCTCATTCCAGTCTCCTAAGGCAGCGGACGATCGCGGCGATCGTTTTTCCGTCCAGGATCTCTCCTTCCCGGACCATCCTCATCACTTCAGAAATCGGAAATCGTATTCGTTCGATGATCTCGTCATCATCAGGCGCATGTTCCCGGGAGAAAGAGAGATCCCTGGCTTCAAAGATGAAGATACGCTCATCAGAAAATCCGGGAGTGGTATAGATGAATCCACGGGGAATTAGTTCCCCTGCTGCAAGCCGGGCTTCTTCTATCAGTTCGCGTCTCGCTGCCCCAATCGGGTCTTCTCCAGCCTCAATTACTCCTGCAGGAGCTTCAATGATATATTGATTTATCACGAACCGCCACTGGCGGATTAAGTAGCAGAAATCACCATCTATGGGAAAGATGACAACCGCATCACCGGGATGAACCACCACCGCTTCACGCTGAAGTCCATTTGGAAGCGTATATGCCGACTGTTCAACCACCAGACGTTTTCCCCTGTATAGTTCCATAATTATGATCACCGGTACTGAATGGGATCCTCAACACCAACAGCCTGAAACGCTTCTTTTCTGAAATGACAAGAGCCACAAACTCCGCATGCAGCATCACCCTCCCGGTAGCATGACCAGGTATCTTCATAGGGAACAGACAGAGACATCCCAATCCGGAGAATCTCTGCCTTGTTCATCGTAACAAACGGAGTTTTCAGGGCAATCCGGGTTTCAGGACGGGTGCCAAGATCGATCACCTGTTGAAATGCCCTGATAAACTCCGGCCGGCAGTCGGGATAACCGGAATAATCAGAAGCCTGAACCCCGATAAAAATCGCCTCAGCCCCCCGTGACTCGGCAAAACTGGTTGCCACGGAGAGGAGGTTTGCATTTCTAAAAGGAACATAGGTCTGGGGAATCCCATCTGCGGCATCAGCATGGGCCTGAACCGGGATAGAACGGTCTGTCAGGCTGGATGCACCAACCTGAATCAGATAGGTCAGATCGACATCCAGAAATTCAACCGCATTGAGGTGGCGGGCAATTCGCATCGCACATTCCCGCTCTTTCCCTTCTGTTCGCTGACCATACGTGAAATGAAGTGCAAGGATATCATATCCTTCATCTTTTGCCACATAGGCAAGTGTAGAAGAATCCATGCCCCCTGAGAGAAGACATACTGCTTTCATGTTATTGTACTCCCACGATCTTGTGGAGTTGAACCTGGAACCGGACAGGGAGCCGGTGGTCAAGGATAAATGAGAGGATCGTTTTGGGATCACATCCGTACACCGGTGACCAGAAGACCGTCCCTTTCACCGGATGGGATTTCATCACCCGGTCTGCATACGCAAGATCTTCATCAGTTCCAATCACATACTTGACTGAATCCTGTTGCCTGATATCATGAAGAAGGGACAGATCACTCACCTGCCCTGATGACGGGCATTTGACATCCATACAGATCGTGGCATATTCCTGAACCATCCGGAAACAGAGGGTACCATTTGTTTCAATACTGATATTCAACCCGCTGTCATGAAGCATCGGGAGCAGACTCATGAGTTCCTGCTCCTGGAGGAGAGGTTCACCACCGGTGATGCAGACATGCGTCACTCCTGCCCGGGAGACAGCGGCAACCACCCCTGCAGGTGAAATTTCTTCCCCTGCATTATTCTGCGCGCCAGGCGTGTCACAATAGGTACACCTCAGGTTACAGCCTGCAAGCCGGACAAATACCGTAGGATACCCTGATGATGTCCCTTCTCCCTGAATGCTGGTGAAAATTTCCGCGATCCTCATACAGTCAGCTCGGCATAACAGGTCGGAGATTCCCAGACCCGTATCGACTCAACACGGATATTCCGCCCGCTTGTAGCGTATTCAGCCTCTATCGCATCACGAATCAGTTCAGCAAGCAGTTCACTGGTAGGATCGCCGGGAGTGGTGATCACCGGGTGAAACTCTTCGATTCTGGGAACCATGGGATCATTTTCATTGAGGATAATCTGGTGATCAAACCGGTTGACCACTTTTTTTATCTCATTGTAATCAACAAGAATATTTGTCTGTTCATCAACGCTGCCGGTAACCCGGATCTCAACCTTCCACCGGTGTCCGTGCAGGTTATGGCACTTCCCCTGATAGTGGAGGAGGCGATGGCTGGCATCAAAGGAGACTTCCTTGTATAACC
>CAZXRT010000055.1:8231-9555 GCA_964642535.1 uncultured Methanospirillum sp. | reverse complement strand
TATCACCGCAGAAAACCGCCACCGGGGTATCACCCCGGCTCAGGTGTGACACCACGTACGAGATGTGTTCGGGTGTATGGCCGGGTGTCTCGATCACCATGATGCGGAGATCATCGAGGAGAATCTCCGATCCCTCTCTGACCGGAACGTGCGCAAAGCGGGCTCCTGCCTTTTCAGGCATATAGACCGGCGCACCGGTCCGTGACGCGATCTCACAGTGTCCGGAGATGAAATCTGCATGCAGGTGGGTTTCAAGGACCCCTGCAATCTTCATCCCTTCTCCGGCTGCTGCAGAGAGATACTGGTCAATATCGCGTGAAGGATCCACGATGAGACAGGATCCGGTGCCACCGATCAGATATGAACTATGTGCGATTCCGGGAATGAAAAACTGCCTGATGATCATGGTCCCCTCTGATATCAGATGATGGATTTGAAATCATTTAAACGCTGGGATTCTGCTCTTCGCGGGCCTTACGAGTCCTGCTCATGATTTTTTCACCTGCTTCGGGGGACAGGCTGTACAGCATGCAGACATGGTGATCGAGTCGTTTTTGGGCCTGCTCTGTCTGCCGGAGGATCCGCATCCGATCATGAAAAGGCCGCTGTTTCTCTGCCAGAGCTTTCAGCATACAAATCCGGAGGACTTCTCTCTCCATTTCATCCCTGATCTGACATTCCTCCGGGTTGTATTCATCAATGGTCCGTACCGGGATTGTTCTGATCAGGGATAGGTCAGATAATCCTGCCGCTGTTTTCTTCTCCATGACCCTGATATACTCACTGATGAGTGATGAACTCAGGATTGCAGAGAGGAACAGGTCACGACCTGGAATGATGACTGATGCATTTTGCCGGGGTACATCACCAAGTCTGACATCCATACCCTGTCTGGTCAGGATGAGTGATGTCCACCCCTGATGATGACCCTTCCTGTGCATGAGATCACCTCCCGCGTATATCTCGTCGAACAGGTACTCCGAGAGGGGCATGAGATCTGCACCAAACCATTGCATCAGTTCCTCTTCCCAGGGATCATCCAGCCTCCACCCGTCGAAATCAGGCAGTTTATCGGGATGAATGAAAAATGACGAGACACTATCTGGTTTTCCTGGATCTTCCGGCAGCTGTACAACCCCGAACAGTTTTTCCCCCTTTTTCTGCACCACAAGGACGGTCATCCCGGGATCGTCGCCGGCCACCTTCTCGCTCACGATGGCCCTGATGGGAAGATGCTCTGCAATCCAGCGCCTGAATCCGCGAAATGCGTCGTCTGATATCCAGGAGGGGGGGATCGTCATGATGCAGGTTCCATCAGGTGAGA
>CAZXRT010000055.1:339-8221 GCA_964642535.1 uncultured Methanospirillum sp. | reverse complement strand
GAGAGGAGATCATATACCCGCTCAAGCAGGAGTGCAGAAGGGTGGACCGTTCGCTGGAATGACCGGTATCTTCGGGTCAGATACGAGGTGACTTCAGGAGACTGGTCCACAGGCCTGAACTCAGGATCCGAAATTATCAGGGATAATCCCCCCGGTGGCAGAAATGGTTCCGGGTCCAGGGGGTGAAGGTGTTTGAGAGCCTGATACCCGGATGTTTCTGAGAGGAATTCATCTGCAAGACCTGATGAGAAGAGGATACTTCCGGTTCTGATCTGATCCTGCAGGGCCCGGATGGGGGAGAACAGGGACGGGCCGGAGAGAGCATCTGATCTCCATGCACCTCCGATGATCGAGATGACGATGATGAACCTGACTACCGCAATATGGACCGCTGAAGAGTCTGATGCATGAATCAGTTCAGAGGTCTGTGTCAGGCGGCTGATAACCGTATCCACACCTCCTGAGGTGACACTCCTGATCCTGTCCACCCGGAGGAGTTCTGCTATACCATCTCCGCATCCTGCAGCGGGGTCGTACACAGTAGCATTCTCTGATGTCAGAGTCTCGCGAATGGTGGCTCTGATGTAACTGCCCGGAAGCGTATCAAATACCGGTTCATCCCGAAGGCTCTGACCCGGGTCGGCAGGAGAGGTGCGGTGTTTCTCCTGTACCCGGAGAGATGCCAGATGCTCACGAAAGACCATTGCCCACATTCCTGGTCTGACCCATGAGAGGCGGATTCGGGACAGAGATGAATAAGAGCTCCGGGATTGTGACAGCACCATCTTCTCTCCTTCATCTGACAGGGATTCGATCCTCACATCATAATGGTCGTAAACCGGTGAGGATGAGCCGAAGGAGATAAGGCTTTCCAGGAATGGGGGGTTATCCGGTGGGCTGTACCCCTGTGATACGGCCATACGGGTGAGCAGGATCCGCTGCAATAGGAGTTGTTCTCTGAGTCTGCGGACGGTTCCGCTGATCTCCCCGTCACTTCGGTAGATATGGCCGGTGATCTCTTTTCTGAGTTCTCCAAGAAAGAGGAGAAGATCAGACCGGATGTCAGCACGGGGAGGTGTGTAGTATGAAATTCCCGGGATTTTTCTCTCTAAAAATGTGCATACGACCGAAAACCAGTCAGTATTGGAGATATCCCGGGAACAGATGATCCCGGCCTGGTGACTGATAATTACTGCCGCACAGGATCCTGCGCTATTTGCATGAGCAAGGAGATCAGAGAAAACCTCCTCGTCCGGGTTTTGCGGGATGAAGAAGAGAGCAAGGGGTTGGCTGGTGTCAGTTTCGATCAGAAAGCCCCTGGCTCCTGCGAGAGAGGCAGCCCCCTGTTCCAGAGATGAGGGAATGAGGGCCGGAGGGCTGCCGGAATGCGATGCAATACAGGAGACGATCTCTCCTGCCCATCCGGAATCGTCCTCTGTTTCAGGCAGTCAGTTCCCTCCTCTGTCGGTGTTTTGCCTCACCGGTGTCAGACTGGTGACCGGAAAAGGTGTAAAAGAATACCTGAAAAATGATCAGATGCGTAAGAAATGATAGCGAGGGATGGATTTGAACCATCGGTCTTCGGGTTATGAGCCCGACGGGATATCCTGACTACCCCACCTCGCTAAAATGAGGATTCTAATGTTGTTCTCAATTGCATTTATACCTTTCCCGTTCATGGGGTGGAAAGATTATTGCCGGATCTGACAAGTATTGCGTATGGATGATGAACTCAGTGAGATTCGTGAGCGGAAGATGGAAGAACTCAGGAAGCGGTTCGATCCACCATCAAATCCCGAATCCGGCTCCTCCTCATCTATTATCACGCTCACAAATGAGAACTTCTCCTCCGTGCTTACAGGCAATCCCCGGCTGGTCATCGACTTCTGGGCTCCCTGGTGCGGTCCCTGCCGGATGCTTGCCCCGGTGATTGAGGAACTGAGCGCCGAATTTTCCGGCAAAGTCAGGTTTGCAAAATGTAACACCGATGAGAACCAGTTGATTGCAAATCAGTTTGGGATCAGCGCCATTCCGACTCTCTTCTTTTTCATGAATGGTCAGGCTGTTCATAAAGTTGCCGGGGCACTTCCCCGGCCGCAACTGGCGCAGATGATTCAGGATCTCTATTCCATACCTGGATAACTCTTTCATGTCCTCCCCTTCGGTTTTTTTTCATTTGCATCCTTCTCTGCAGCACATTCTTCATTCCACCCTTCAGTGGGATGAGCTGCGTGATGTCCAGGAACGCAGCTATGAACCGGTGATGGGAGGAGAAAATGTTCTGCTCATGGCCAGAACTGCAGGAGGAAAGAGCGAGGCTGCCCTGATCCCGGTGATTGATCAGATCCTGAAAAACAACCATTCCCCCCCGTTCTGTCTCTATATATCGCCAATAAGGGCACTGATCACGGATCTGGCCGCCCGGCTGGAGATCATCCTGGCCCCTCTTCACCTCTCATGTCTGCAGGTTCATGCGGATGCTTCCCGGCAGGATCACCTGGATCAGGATCTCCCTTCTTGTATTCTCACAACTCCTGAAAGTCTGACTGTCCTGTTCCATGGGGGAATGTCTTCTGATCTGCTGGCACGAATCGGGGTGTGCATCATCGATGAAGTACATGCCCTTGCAGGATCAGAACGTGGTGCCCAGCTGATGGCGGTGCTAGCTATGATGGAGGCACGGTATGGCCACCCGGTTCAGCGGATCGGCCTTTCGGCAACTGTCGGCAATCCGGATGAGGTTCTTTCATGGATGAGCCCTGCCGGGCGGCCTTCCCGAACCGTCCGTGCTGATTCTGATCCCCTCCCCCGCGAGTTCGTGTTTCTGACTGGATGGTCAGACGGTGAGCCGGCCCGGCTGGTACCCCTGCTGCGGGGCCGGAGGGCACTCATCTTTACAGGAAGCAGAAATGAGGCCGAATCCCTCTCGTATGTTCTGGAAAAGACCGGCCTTTCAGTATTCGTTCATCATTCTTCGCTCTCCCCGGCGGCCAGAAGGGAGGCTGAGGGGATCTTTGCCGGGAGCCGGGAAGGAACGATCATCTGCACGAGTACTCTGGAACTTGGGATCGATCTCGGATCTCTTGACCTTGTGGTTCAGTCCGGTCCCCTGATGAGTGTCTCATCATTTCTCCAGCGACTCGGCCGGGTAGGCCGGCGGGGAAACCGGGGGACGATGGTCTTTCTGCTCAGGAATGCTCATGAAACCCACATGGCTGCCGCGGTGATATCGGCTGCTGCCGGTGGATCAGTCGAACCCGTCTTGCCGAGCCGTTTCCCGTACCGGGTCGTCTGTCAGCAGATCCTGCTTCCTCTTCTCGTGAAAGGGAGAAGCAGTATCAGAGATATCATCAAGGCTCTCTCCCTGGATACCCCATGGATCCTCCCTGATGACCGTGTCAGACTGATTCTCTCTCATCTTGCTGAGCAGGGACTGATCGTTCAGGATCAGGGCTATCTCATGCCCGGCCCCCTTCTTGAGAGATGGGAATCACAGCGAGGGATCCTGTACTCCGTGATCGGTGACGGGAAGATCTGTGCCGTCACGACATCGGCAGGAGATCCGGTAGGCAGTCTGCCACTTTCCAGTGCTGACAAGGTAAGAATGCGCCCGTTCAGGCTGGGTGGGAGGAACTGGAATCCCCTGGATTCAGAGCAGGGAAGTGATCTGCTCGAGGTGACCGGCTCTTCCTCTCCTTCTGATCCTCCTGATTTCAGGGGCTCCGGTCCGGGAATGAGCCCGACCCTCCTCAAAAAGGCCGCATCTCTTGTCATGGACAGATCGAAGGCTCTTCCTTTTCCCCCGCAGGTCGCACGGGAGATCAATGAAGCAGCAGACGAATATCCGAGGAAAACCGGGCCCGGAAGGATAATGATATCCCAAAAAGAGGACCGGCTCATGGTGTATACGTTTCTTGGGGAAACATGGAACCGGGTGATTCTGACCTATTGCCGGTATGTATACCAGAACCGGACCTCCCGCAAAATCAGGGGTGGATATGACGGGATATCGGTATGGCTTTCTTCCGGTTCTGTGGATGCGGAGTGGGTTCGTGACACTCTCATCTCTTTTCCGGGAGTTGATCTGTTCCACCAGGTCACCCCGCTCCTGATCGGGAAGACTCCTTCCCGTGTCTATGATCAGTTTCTACCTGATATCTGCCTTGAGGAGATGGAGTATTATGATGTCTTCAGGATTGATCTGCTCTGCACAATCCTTGAAGCGTCAGAGATCCTCATCGATCCCTGAATCACGGGATTTGTGATGATGAAGTGTTTCTGTTCAGTTCATACAGAACCCGGTATGCCCGTTCTGCATTAAGGAGCCCGTACCCGTATGTCTCGTCCCAGCCGGGTGTCCCCAGATCATCAGCAGTGCCGGTGATGGTCCGTTTCAGATCTTCCCGGTTCATTGCGGGAAATGCACTCCAGAGCTGGGCGATGACCCCGGCAACATGGGGAGCTGCCGCACTGGTTCCGGGAAACGGGGAGGGAAAGTTGCCTGCCCCGCTGACATTGACATTAGTCGGGGCACAGATATCCGGTTTCCAGCGTCTGGTCTCTGTCGGAAAGCGGATGGTGACCGGGCCCTGTGATGAGTCAGGTGAAATGGAAAAGGGGGGAGCAGGCTCCACCGATCCGACGGTGATCACCTCTTCCAGAGCAGCATGACCAAAGATGGAGTCACGGGGCTGTTTCATGCATGCATCCTCAACGCCGTCCGGGTCCACTCCCCGGATGAAGAGCTCGAGGATATTTGGAGAATCGGTGCTCCCCTTACGGAAGATGAGCAGTGATACTTTCTCCGGCTCTCTTCCTTCCGGCATGTATACCAGGTGTTCAAACGGATCACCGGTTCCGTTCTGGATATAGGTGCTGGTTGCAAGAACGGTTCCAGACACGGAACTGGTTAAAACCATGTCGTAATCTGTAAAAGACAGGCCCCAGGGGTCATCCCACTGCAGGGTGGCGATGATATATTCATCGGGGAGCAGGGTGATATTGATGGCATTATCCCCGCCCCTGAAATCATGGAGCATGCTCCCATCTGGTGTATGGTTTGCACCACTCCAGGATCCCTGGTAATGAAGCGGGGCAAAATTGCCCGATACCGTCACATAGATGAGACCCGGGTACTGGCCAAGGGTCTTCCTGATATGGTCTGCGACATCACCGTCCTCAAAAAACGGCTGACGGAAGAAGTAGAGGTCATCGCAGATCACGTTGCATCCGTTTTCTGCAAGAGCCGTAACGGCCTGTTTGAAGGTATCAGAACTGTTTCCATAGGCATGAAAGACGAGATCTGCTTCCGGTGCAATATCATGGATAATTTCCATCATCGCCGTCCCTTCATCACCAGTACCGGGGGAGAGAACCAGAACGTCAGAGAGTTCTCCGGTCTGGCGGGAGAGGTTGAGTGATTCCACTCCGTTTCCGATCACCCCGACCCTGATATTTCTACCCGCGACTCCGAAAACCTCACGGATACCGTTACTTCTGACCAGAATGTCGCCTTCCGTTGTCAGTTCCCCGGCATTCGCAGCGATCAGCGTGCTTTGCATCGGATCTTCCGGAGAGTGCGGAGAGAAGACTGGGTCTCTCTCATGGCAGTCACCGATCACCGGTAATAGGACGAGCAGGATACAAAGGATTGCACAGGCTTTCAGCTGCATGATTGCACCCCGGACATTTCAGACCCCCCCTGATTCAGGAACCTATGGTTCCTGCAGTAGGTGTATCTGTTTCTCCGGTCTTTAAATAGCTCCGGGCTGCATCTGAAAAAATAGGGATCAGGCAGAGGGAGCCTGAGAGAGGGCCGGCTGGCGGACCTGGAAGAGGATCATGATCATAAATGAGGCCGGGAGCGCAACCACCAGTGGATCAATTACTGACCACGGGAGGCCGAGGATTGTCTGTACCCCCAGCAGGGCCTGAGAAATCCCAAGAATCTTCGCTTCGGCAGCGTGGATGAAGGCAGTCCAGAAGAACCAGATCCCGGTTCCGATAACCATGCTCCATACTGCCCCGGACCTGGAAGGATGACGTGAATAGACTCCTACGGCAAATGCCGGGAGAAATGCAGATGCACACAGTCCCATGAACATCGCGGTGGCCTTGGCGATGATCCCCGGAGGCATGGCAAGGGCAAGAAGGACACTTACCACGACCATCACGAGGCATCCGATCTGATTGGCACGCACTGACATCGCACAGGCTCTTCCCCTCCCCCAGATGTCACATACCAGGGCTGTTCCCATCGTATGATACAGCGAAGAGAGGGTTGACATCGCAGCAGAGAGGAGCGTTAGCATGAATATGATCACAAAAAGGTCTGGCATCGCCTGGTTGATAAAAAGGGGCATGATTGCGTCGACATTTCCTCCTGCGACATCCACCGCAATCTTCCCGTTATGTTCCAGGAAGTAGACGTTGGTCAGGGCACCGACGGTAAATGCAACCCCGGTCATCATCAGGATGAACGGTCCTCCCACGAGGACTGCCCGGTTCAAGGACCGGTTATTCTTTGCGGTCATGAACCTGACCACCAGCTGGGGCTGGGCCAGCACTCCGATCCCGACACCAAGAACGAGGGTGGTGATCAGGGTGAACCATATCGGGGAACCCAGTTCCGGCATGGTTGTCCACCCGGTCATCCCCTGTGCACTCAGGGCTGAAGGAACCAGATCAGACATCGCACTGAGTGCAGAGTTCGCCGCTGTTACCCCTCCCAGGTATACATAGGAGAGGACCAGCAGAACGATCATGCCGATCAGCATGATGGCACCCTGGAAGGCATCGGTGTACATCACCGCGATCAGCCCTCCATACATCACGTATACCGCTACAATGATGGCAAAAATGAACAGGGCGGTTGTATAGGGGATGTTTAAGGTTGGTTCAAGGAACCGTGCCCCACCGATGAGGACTGCGGCGGTGTAGAGGGGCATGCCGATGATGATGATCAGGCCGCTCAGGAACTGAAGCCGGGTGCTGGAAAAGATCTTGCCCATCAGGTCCGGGAAGGTGACTGCCCCGGTCTCCAGTCCTTTCTCTCTCGTCTTCTTTCCGAATATCACAAAGGCAAGAAGGATTCCGACGCCGATGTTGAAGACGGTCAGCCAGATTAGTCCCATCCCGAGGTTTGCAGCAACGCCTCCGAACCCGACGATCGCCGATGTCGAGATGAAGGTGGCCCCATAGGAGAGGGCGATGATGACCGGGTGACTGTCCCTTCCGGCCAGGAGATAGTCTTCTGCTTTCAGGGTTCTCCTGTACCCGAGATACCCAAGGGTAAGGGTGATGGCCACATAGATGATGACCAGGATGATGGTCGTCACCAGATCAGTTGCCACCTTCTGTTCCCTCCTTGTTCCAGTTCATCATTCCGTACACGATACAGGCAAGTGCAAGCCCGATGGACAGGCCATAGCCAAGGAGAATGGCCGGGTCAGAGATTCCGAATAATGATATCATGCTTATCGAAGACCTTCGGTAAACTGTCAGCGTTGTCAATACCCGGGGATCGGAATAATCCGGTCCCCTATCTAAACAGGAAGAAGAAAGAGGGTGATATGAATCCGCGGTGAGGAATTATCCGAATTCGCATCAGTTTACCAGTACAACATACGAGTTGTCACTATATATGGACATAGGGTTGATGGTGCATCTCCTTTATGTTCTGGTGCACCTGATTGAGGTGTAGGGGCCGTGCTTCGTGTGAGCACGGCTCCTTGTACTTTCCGCCACAAGCAACCATACAGCCTGGAACAGAAGAGAAAAACTGCGCCGCAAGGATGGTCTTTTAGTCCTGATGCACCACTTCTCCTCTTTGGGATGGAGGAAGAATTCCAGCACATACTTTTTTGGGATCGGCAATGAGATC